>JBEQUD010000211.1:0-3602 GCA_040349235.1 Acidobacteriota bacterium | reverse complement strand
ATTTCTCCACTCTCGAAATGCGCCGCCTGGCCTGCGAAGCCGAGATCCGGCTCAATCGGCGGACGGCGCCGTCCCTCTACGTGCGGACCGTGGCGGTGACGCGCGCGGCTGGAGGGACGCTGGCTCTGGGCGGGACGGGCGTGGCGGTCGAGTGGCTGGTCGAGATGGTCCGGTTCGACCAGGCCACGCTGTTCGATCGGTTGGCTGCCGCCGGCCGGCTTCCCCTCGATCTCATGACCGGCCTCGCCGATGCCATTGTGCGGCTGCACGACACCGCCGCGCGGCGTTCGGACCAGGGGGGTCGCGACGGCATGGCGTGGGTCGTGGAGGGGAATGCCGCCGGCTTCCTCGAGCAGGGCGCCGGCGTCCTCGACCCACACGCGTGCGATGCGCTGACCGCCGATACCGGGCGCGCCGTGGCTGCGCAGGCGAGCCGGCTCGAGCAGCGGCGGCAGGCCGGGCAGGTGCGTGAATGCCACGGCGACATGCACCTGCGGAACATCTGCCTGGTGGACGGAATTCCGACCCTGTTCGACGCCGTCGAATTCAACGACCGCATTTCGTGTGTGGACGTACTTTACGACGTGGCCTTTCTGTTGATGGACTTGTGGCAACGAGACCTCCCGGCGCACGCCTCCGCAGTCTTCAACGAGTATCTGACGCGGACGCTCGATTTCGATGGCCTCCCGCTCTTGCCCCTTTTCCTGTCGTGCCGGGCGGCCGTGCGGGCCAAGACGGCCGCGACGGCGGCGCGGATGCAACCGGACACGGCGCGCCGAGACGAATCCGTGGGCGCCGCGCGACACTACCTCGCGCTCGCGGGCCGCTTCCTGCAGCCGCACCCGCCCCGACTGGTGGCGGTCGGAGGATGGTCGGGGTCGGGCAAGTCCACGCTGGCCCGGGGGCTCGGCCCCCGACTGGGCGCTGCGCCAGGCGCCGTCCTGCTCCGGAGCGACGTCATCCGCAAGGGCCTGCTCGGTGTCCCGCCGCTGACGCGCCTCGGGCCCGAGGGGTACTCGCCCGAGGTGACGCGCACGGTCTACCGGACCATTGCCGATCGCGCGCGCGCGGCCCTCGCGGGTGGCTGCAGCGTTGTCGCCGACGCCGTCTATGCCAGCGCCACCGAGCGGGTCGGGATCGAGGCCGTTGCGCGCGACGCGGGGGTGCCGTTCTCGGGGATATGGCTCGAGGGCCCGCCCGCGGTGCTCTTAGATCGGCTCGAGCGGCGCACGTTCGATCCCTCGGACGCCACGCCGTCTGTGCTCGATGAGCAGCGACTCATGGGGACCGGGGAGATCACGTGGCACCGTATCGACGGAGCCCGGTCGGCCGCGGAGGTCCACGCGGATGCGGAACGAGCGATGAAGAGCTGAGCACGGGCAGGGTTGTTGCATCGGCGTCGGATATGCCCATCACCCGGCTCACCCTCTTCGCGGAGCGGCTCATCGGGGCCGCGGCTGGCGACCCGGCCGTATACGAAGACGTGGAGGTGGACGAGAGCGCCACTGCCGAGGCAATGCTCACCGTTCTGATGTCGAGCCTGGCGGCTGGTGTCGGCATCCGAGGCCTCGGGGGCCATTCGGTCGAGAGTTTGGTGGCCATCAGCACGGCGGCGCTGCTGCTTTGGGCCGCGTGGGCGCTGTTGACGTTTCAAATCGGCACCCGGTTGCTGCCGCAGAGCCAGACCCGATCGAGCGTCGGTGAACTCCTGCGTACGCTCGGCTTCGCGACCGCACCCGGTTGTCTCAGGGTTCTCGGCGTGATTCCGGGCGTGACCATCCCGGTCTTCGCCCTGACGGCGGTCTGGATGCTGGGGACGATGGTCGTGGCCGTGCGGCAAGCTCTCGACTACGACACGACGGTTCGCGCGGTGGCGGTCTGTCTTGTGGGATGGGCGCTGGCGGTGGCCGTCGCCGTCCTGCTGGGGGTCCTGTGGGGCCCGTCATTGTCCTAGGGTCGTCCGGGGGGGCGTCCTGAGGATTGTCGCGTGGATTGTCCTGATGCTGCCCCGCGTCCCAGGCATGCCGGCCGGTATACTAGGGCCGCATGCCGGCACCCACCACCATCCTGGTCGTTGACGACGAACCGCTGATCCGCTGGTCGCTCAAGGAGCGGCTGACGGACGAGGGCTACCGCGTCCTCGAGGCCGATACCGCCGCATCGGCGATTGCCCGGAGCGAAGAGGGCGTGGACCTCGTCCTCTTGGACTTCAAGCTGCCCGACGGGGACGGCCTGAGCGTGCTTCGCAGCATCAAGGAGCGCGACGCCGAGACCCTCGTCATCCTGCTCACGGCGTACACCGGCGTCGAGACCGCCGTCGAGGCGATGAAGCAGGGGGCGTACCACTACGCCAACAAGCCATTCAACCTCGACGAAATCGTCCTGCTCGTCGAGAAAGCCCTCGAGACGACGCGGCTGCGCCGTGAGGTCCGGACGCTGCGTGCGGGGCAGGCCCAGCCGTACGGGCTCGACCGCATCGTGGGCGCCAGCCCGGCTCTCATCACCGTGAAGGGCCTCCTGCGGAAGGTGGCCGGCAGTCCCGCCTCGACGGTGCTGCTGAGCGGGGAGAGCGGGACCGGGAAGGATTTGGCGGCGAAGGTACTTCACTACAACAGCGACCGGGCATCCAAGCCGTTCATGAACATCACCTGTTCGGCCCTTCCCGAGGCGCTGCTCGAAAGCGAGTTGTTCGGCCACGAGCGTGGCGCGTTCACAGGGGCCGACCGGCAGAAGCGCGGTCTGCTCGAGATGGCCGACGGCGGAACGGTGTTCCTCGACGAGATTGGCGAGATGGTGCCCGCGCTCCAGGCCAAGCTGCTCCGGTTCCTCGAAGAGAAGACGTTCAAACGCGTCGGCGGTGCCGTCGATATCCGCGTGGATGTCCGGGTCGTCGCGGCCACCAACCGACACCTCCAGGAGGAAGTGCGGGCCGGCCGGTTTCGCGAGGATCTGTTCTACCGCTTGAACGTGCTGCCGATTGTGCTCCCGCCGCTGCGCGAGCGGGCCGAAGACATCCCGGTGCTCATCGAGTTTTACGTCGACGCCTACAACCGGGAGTTCAAGAAGCACGTGCGCGGCGTGTCGCCGGCCGCGGTCAAGCGCCTCCAGGCGTACGGGTGGCCGGGCAACGTCCGCGAACTCCGTAATGTCGTCGAGCGCGCCATGCTGCTCTCGGAGGCCGAGGTTCTCACGGAGGCGGACCTCGCCGTTGGCGGGGCGGGCTCCGTCCGGCTCGGCGAGCGGGTCGAACTGCCGGCCTCGGGCATCGATCTCGAACAGCTCGAACGGTCGCTCGTCGTGCAGGCGCTCGAGCGGACGAGTTGGAACCAGACGCGGGCGGCCACGCTCCTCGGGCTCAATCGCGATCAGATTCGGTATCGTATCGAGAAGTTCCACCTGGAGAAGACGACACCGTAGCCGCCACCCGAATCCGGGCGTCCACGATCTGACAACCCTGCCCGACCGGCAAGGCCATGGCCGGGTTCAGATCCAGCTCGATGATTTCCGGCACGTCCCCCGCCAGCCTCGATACGCGCAAGAGGAGATCGCGGAGCGCCCCGAGGTCGCTCGGTGCATGGCCGCGATGGCCCGTGAGGAGCCGC
>JBEQUD010000197.1:0-9675 GCA_040349235.1 Acidobacteriota bacterium | reverse complement strand
GTCCTGTTCGACGCCGCCGGCGTCGGCGAAGCGCGCGACGTGCCCATGGCCAACCTGCCGGCGAACAACCGGCTGGTGATCTACGAGCTCCCCACCGCCTGGACGAAGCACGGCGATCTGGTCGATGCGCACAACGTCGGGACGGGAACCTTCCGTGACGCGCGGGCGCTGATCGAAGGCGGGGCGGCCGCGAGCGGCGGCCGCTTCACCCACCTGCGCCGCTTCGGCCACAAGCACCTGGTCGATCTGGGAATCAACGCTCTCGAGCTGTTGCCTCCTGCCGATACGTTCGCCGATCGTACGTCGTGGGGATATGCCACCAGCAACTATTTCGCCCCCGACTTCGACCTGGGGCGGCCACTGGACACAGCGCAAGCCGCCGACGCCAACGCCAACGCCAACGCCACCAAGGCGTCGACGGCGGTGAGCGATCTGCTGGCTCTGGTGCGATCGTGCCACCGTCACGGCATTCGTTTCATCTACGACGCGGTGATGGCGTTCGCGAACCACGATCCGTACCGCGTCGCCGACTTCCTGGACTTTCACGTGTTCTTCACCGACCCGGTGAACGGTCCCTTCGACCACCAGGATCCCGAGCAGGGCGGCCGCGACGGATTTGGCGGCGACCTCTGGAAATACGGCCTCCTTCAGCGGTCGTACGATCCAGTGACCGGCCAGACCGCCCACCTGGTACGCGCGCGGCGCCACATGATCGCGCACCTTCTGCACTGGATGCGCCAGTACCACATCGATGGGCTGCGTCTGGACAGCGTCAACAACTACGGCAGCTGGGACTTCGCCGGCGACATTCGCGCCGAAACGCGCGCCGCCTGGAACGCGCGCTGGCGCGCCGAGGGCAACCACGCGGGCAGCGCCGACGAACGATTTCTGGTGGTGGGCGAGGAGCTGTCGGTTCCCAAGGGGCTGCTGGGACGGCTCGACGGTCTATGGAACGAGGACTGGAAGCGCATCGTCCGCAAAGTGATCAGGGGACAGAGCGCCGACGGCGACGAATCGTTCGAAGCGAGCGTGCGCAAGCTGATCGACTGCCGCAACCTGGGCTTCGCCGACGGCACCCAGGCCGTCAACTATGTCGGCTCACACGACGTCGGGGGGGCGGGCAACGAGCGGCTGTACAACCACCTCGACTTCGCGGGCGTCGTCTTCAAGGACAAGCCGATCAAGCTGGCGTTCGCCTGTCTGCTGACGTCCGTGGGCGTTCCGATGATCCTGGCTGGTGACGAGTTCGCCGACCAGCACGACGTCGATATCTTCAGCGGGGATCGCAATGGCCGCACCCCCGACACCAACAAGCAGCTGGATCCGGTCAACTTCGATCGGCTGGACGACGATCCCTGGCGGCAAGATCTGTTCCGGTACGTGTAACGCCTGGTGAAGCTGCGCACGCGCGCTGACGCGCTGGCGGTCAACGACACGACGTTCATTCACGTCGACTTCAGCGAAGGCAAACGCGTCCTGGTCTGGCGGCGCGGGCGGATCGGGGTCGACGATCCCGTGGTGGTGGTGGCGAATTTCTCCGACTGGGGCACCGCCGACCCAACGAATCCCGGCGCCGAGTATGTCGTGCCCGGCTGGCCGGCCACACCGTCCGGGAGACACTGGCGCGAAGCGACGGCGGATCGGGCGGTGGCGACGGCGCGGGTCGGTCGCGAGCCGTTGTTCCCCTGGGAGGCCAAGGTCTACGTCCTGGCCTGACGGGGCGGGGCGGCGGTCCGCCACCCGCTGGAATGAAATTTCGCGAATTCGCCGCGACTGGACCTCGCCCAGAACCGTGTGGAATACTTACGCGGTGCACAAGGTCGTATTCGTCGCGTTCTTCGCGCTGATCACGTTCAATCTGAGCGGGTTGTCGGCGATTTGCGAGGATGTTGACTGCGAAGAGACCTGCCCGACGGACGTCTCGGGTGGTCAGTGCGCCCCGAACTGCCACTTCTGCTCCTGCTGCTCCCTTCCGAGGGTCACGAGCCCCGGAGCCGTGACCGCGCCCGACGCTCCGGTGGCCCGAGCCACGATCTGGATTCAATCCAGCGATCGGCCGATGTCGCCCGCGCCGGCGGACATCTTGCACGTCCCCATCGCCCTCGGCGCGTAGCGAACTGAAGCGAGGGGACGGAGTGTGGCCGGCGCGCGTTGCGCTCGGTAGGTCTGTCCGTGGCAGGGACACGCGAGGGAAACATGAAACGCACCTTGATTGCGGCGACGCTCGTCGTCGCCGGAGCCTGGTCACCACGATCGAGCGCCCAAGACTCAGCCGTACGAACAGCAGAATGCGCGCGACCGCCGAACGCCGACACGGTCGTGCTGTGCGCGCTTGCGGCCAGTCCCGAGGTTCGCGAGGCGCGCGAGCACCTGGCCGCGATCACCGGTCGGCGCCAGACGGCGGGCCTATGGCTACCTGGCAATCCGACGGTCGGCGCCACGGTGTCCAGTCGTCGACGGCCACCGCCGGAGGCGGTGACTGTCACCAACTGGAACTTCATCCTGTCGCAAGAATTCGAGATTGGCGGCCAGCGAGGTCTGCGCGTCGACGTGGTGGACGCCGAGGCAACGGCGCAGGCGAGACGCGTGGGCGTCGCCGAACAAGACGTGGCCGCAGGGGCGTTGACCACCTTCTACGAGGCGATGGCTGCACAGGAGAGCTTTCAGTTCGCAGCCGAACTGGCCCAGAGCGCTCAGGCCTTGGCGCGCTTCGCGGAGGGCCGTGCGAAGGAGGCTCTGCTCGCGGGCGTGGAGGCTGACGTCGCGCGCGCAGAAGCGACGCGCATCGGCCTCGCTGGACTCGAGGCGCAGCGCCGTCTCACTGACAGCCGCGCGACGCTCGCGGCGCTGCTCGACGTGAACGTTGGCGGCCTGACTCTTCCGCGACAGGTCGAGATGGGTCCGACGCTCGCGCCCAGCGCATCCTTGGAGCAGCAGGCGCTCAGGCTCCGGGGCGAGGTGGTGGCCGCAGAGATGGAACGCAAGGTTCTGGAGCGGCGCTTGGCCGTCGTCCGTCGGGAGCGCGTCCCCAACATCACGCTCTCCGCGTTCGCGGAGCGCGGCGAGATCGCCGACCGCATTCTCGGCGTGGGCCTCTCCGTTCCCCTGCCCCTCCCCGCGCCGATCGGGCGCACCCAAGCGGGCGAGATCGCCGAAACGCTGGCGCAGATCCGCGCCGCGGAGAGCTCGACGGAGCGGGTGCGACGTCGCGTGCGGGTCGAGGTCGCGCGCGCCATAGCCGCGCTCGCGGCGCGTGACGGGGCATTGGCCTTGTTCGCCGACGATTTGTTGGCGCGCGCCCGCACCGATCTACGGTCGCTTCGCGAGGCGATCGCGTTACGACAGCTACCCCTGCGAGAGGGCCTTCAGTGGCAGCGCTCTTTGGTCGAACTCCTGCAGGCAGACATCCAGATGCGGCTCGATCGCGCTCTGGCCCTGATCGACCTCCGACGCGTCGTCGGGCTCCCCATGATCGCTTCGGAGGGCGCGCGATGAGCCTTCATATGGGCGTGCGGATCGCCATCGCGTTGGCCGTCATGCCGGGTGGTTGCTCGAAGAGCGGTGGCGACGCCCAACGGCGGGTCGAGCATGAGGCGAGGAAGGAGACCGCGACGGCCAAGGGCGGCGACGCCTCCGCGTCCGAGTCGGCGCCGCATGACGACGAGGCGGAAGAGCACCAGGAGCTCCCGACGAAGGTCCGGCTGCCCTCCTCGGTCGTCCGCGGGGCCGGAATCAAGACCTCCCCAGCGATCCTCGACAGCTTGCCAGCCACCGTCGATCTAACCGGCGAGATCGCGGCGGATCCCGATCGGTCCGCACAGCTCGCCGCCCGCGTCGCGGGCCGAATCTTGGACGTCCGGGTCAAGGATGGCGATCGTGTCAAGGCAGGCCAGGCGATCGCGGTTCTCGACTCGCCCGAGTTGGCGCGCGCACGTGCCACGCTGGCCGCCGCCGTCGCGCGGGAGAGGTCAGCCCGGTTGAACGCCGAGCGGCTCAGGAGCCTCGAGGCGAAGGCGCTCGCCTCTGGCCAGGAGGTGGCAGCAGCCAACGCGGAGGCTACCGCGCTGGTCGCTGACGTTGCCGCCGCTCGCCAAACGCTCGCGGCGCTCGGCCAGGCCGCGGAGCAAGCGGAGGGGCACGGAGCGCGCGTGAGCATTCGAACACCGCTGGCTGGCTTCGTCCTTAGCCGCGACGCTGTCCGGGGGCAGTCCGTAACCGCCGAGCACATCATCGCCGTGATCGGAGATCTGGATCAGGTCTACTTCCTCGGCCGGCTCTTCGAGAAGGACCTCGCCAAGGTGAAGACGGGCGCCGCCACCGACGTCCGCCTGAACGCCTATCCGACCGAGATCTTCGAAGGAACGATCGAGACCATTGGTCGGCAGATCGACCCCGCCGCCCGCACCGTGACGGCCCGCATTCTCGTCCGCAACCACGGTGATCTCGTCAAGGTGGGCCTCTTCGGCACGGCGCGCGTCGTGATCGGCTCGGCCGAGGCGCAGGCCAAGCGAGTCGTCGTCCGCAACGCCGCCGTGACCCGGGTCGCCAACAAGGACGTCGTATTCGTTCGCCAACCCGACGGTGACTTCGAGCTGCACCCAGTCACGCTTGGCCGCGCTGCCGCCGGCCAGATCGAGATCCTGAGCGGCCTGCGGGCGGGAGAGGCGGTCGTCGTGGATGGTGTGTTTTCGCTGAAGAGCGGCATCCTCAAGCAGACCTTCGGTGAGGGAGACTGACGTGCTCCTCCTGAACCGGATTGTCGCGTGGTCCCTGTCCCACCGCGCGCTGGTCTTGATCGCCTCGGCGCTGCTCGTGATCGCCGGCGTGCACTCCGCCGTGAACCTTCCTATCGACGCCGTCCCCGACGTCACCAACGTCCAGGTACAGATAATCACCGCGGCGCCGGCGCTCTCGCCAGTCGAGGTCGAGCAGTACGTGACGGTCCCGGTCGAGCGCGCGATGTCGGGCATCCCGAGGGTCCAAGAGGTCCGTTCCATCTCCAAGTACGGCCTCTCGGTGATCACCGTCGTATTCGAGGACGACACCGACATCTACTTCGCGCGCCAGATGGTCATGGAGCGCATGCGCGACGCGGAGGAGGCCATCCCGGCCGCCTACGGCCGGCCCGCGATGGGTCCGATCGCGACGGGCCTCGGTGAGATTTATCAGTTCGTCGTGCGCGGCGAGGGGCACTCCCTGATGGAGCTCGAGGAGACGCTCGACTGGTACATCGGGCCCCAGCTGCGAACGGTGCCCGGCATCGTCGAGGTCAACAGCTTCGGAGGTGAGGACAAGCAGTACCAGGTCGTCATCGATCCGCGCCGCCTTCAGGCGGCGGGCCTCTCCGTCGGAGAGGTGATCCGCGCGCTCGAGCGAACCAACGCAAACGCCGGCGGGGGCTACATCGAGCACAACCGCGAGCAGATCGTGATCGGCACGATCGGGCTGGTCACGAGCCTCGACGATCTGAAGTCAGTGGTCGTCGGCACGACCCCGCACGGCGTCCCGATCACGGTCGCGAACGTCGGTGATGTCCGCTTCGGTCCGCGCCTTCGCCGCGGTGCCGCGTCCATGGACGGCAAGGGTGAGGTGGTGGTTGGCGTCGCGCTCATGCTGATGGGGGAGAACTCGCGCGCCGTCACCAAGCGCGTGAAGGCCCGTCTGGACGAGCTGCGGCCCACGCTGCCCAAGGGCATCCGCGTCGAGCCGTTCTACGACCGCTCCGCGCTGGTCGACCGAACGATCAAGACGGTCGCCACGAACCTGACCGAAGGCGCGGCCCTGGTCATCCTCGTCCTCCTCCTGCTGCTCGGCGACGTCCGAGCGGGGTTGATCGTCGCCGCCACGATCCCCCTCGCGATGCTGTTCGCGATCACGTTGATGTCCTGGACCGGCGCCTCCGGGAACCTCATGAGCCTCGGGGCCATCGACTTCGGGCTCATCGTCGACGGAGCCGTCATCATCGTCGAGAATGTCGCTCGCCGATTGTCGGAGTTCCGAGCGGCCCGCGAGCGCGACCTCAGCCCCGAGGAACGCCTCGAGATCGTCCACGATGCCGCGGTCGAAGTGCGAAGCGCGAGCGTCTTTGGGGAGCTGATCATCGCGATCGTCTACCTGCCGATCCTCGCCCTCCGTGGCATCGAGGGGAAGCTGTTCCACCCGATGGCCCGCACCGTCCTCTTCGCCCTGCTCGGCGCCTTCATTCTCTCCCTCACGTTGGTGCCCGTGCTAGCGAGTCTTCTCCTGAGCGGCAAGCGCGCGGGCCACGACACGTGGCTCATGCGGAAGGCGGACCGCGCGTACATCCCGCTCCTTCGTCGTGCGCTCGCCCGGCCGTCGGTCACGCTCGCGGTTGGCCTCGTCTTACTGGCGCTGGGCGGCGGCCTCATGACCAGACTGGGCGCAGAGTTCGTGCCGAAGCTCGACGAAGGCGACCTCCTGCTAGAGGTCCGGCGGCTGCCCGGGATCGCCCTCACGGAGACCGTCGCGCTCGATCAGCGGATCGCACGCGCGGTCCTCACGATTCCCGAGATTGAGCACGTCGTGCCCCGGGCGGGCGCGCCCGAGGTCGCCACCGATCCCATGGGGATCGAGCAGAGCGACGTCTACATCATCCTCAAGCCACGCGACACGTGGCGCGGCGGTCTGACGAAGTCCGCCCTCGGTCACGAGATCGCCGGGGTCGTCGAACGCGAGGTTCCCGAGGTGGCATTCGCCGTATCCCAGCCGATCGAGATGCGTACGAACGAGCTCATCGCCGGCATCCGTTCCGACGCGGCGGCGCTGATCTACGGTCCCGATCTGGAGAACCTGCGGCTGATCGGACAGGAAGTCGCCGGCGCCCTGAAGAATGTTTCCGGCGTGGTCGACCTCCGTCCCGAGCAGACCGCAGGACTGACCTACTTGCGCATCCGTCCCGATCGCGCGCGCCTGGCGCGCTACGGTCTGACGGTCGACGACGTCAACACGATCACCGAGACCATGGCCGTTGGGAGAAAGGTCGGGGAGGTGTTCGAACAGGATCGGCGCTTCGCCATGGTCGTCCGCACGGCGCTCGACTATCAGGGCAGCCTCGACGTGGTGCGGGCCCTGCCCCTCAAGGCAGCGCTCGGACAGATCGTGCCGCTCGGAGACATCGCCGACGTCGCTCTCGAGACCGGGCCGTCGCTGGTGAACCGTGACAAGCAATCGCGCCGGCTGCTGGTGGAGTTCAACGTGCGCGAGCGCGATGTCGTCTCAACCGTCGACGAGGCCCGCGCGGCCGTGACGTCGAAGGTCAAGCTCCCGGTGGGATACCGAATCGAGTGGGGCGGTCAGTTCCAGAGCTACGCCGCCGCTCGATCCCGTCTGGCGATCGTCGTCCCGGTCGCGCTGATCCTCATTGTCCTCCTGCTCTGGCTGGCCCTTGGAAAGGTGAAGCCGGCAGTCCTCGTCTTCGCGAATGTCCCATTCTCCGCCGTGGGTGGCGTGCTCGCGCTGTGGGCGCGCGACATCCCGTTCAGCATCTCCGCCGGCGTGGGGTTCATCGCGCTCTTTGGCGTGGCGGTGCTGAACGGGCTGGTGCTCGTCTCGTTCTGCCAGCAACTGGAGGCCAAGGGCGCAGATCCTCGTCAAGCGATCGCCGAGGCCGCGAAGCTGCGGCTGCGCCCCGTGCTGATGACCGCGTTCGTGGCAGCCCTTGGGTTCGTCCCGATGGCACTCTCACGCTCGCCGGGCAGCGAGGTGCAGCGACCGCTCGCCACAGTGGTCATCGGCGGGCTCATCACGGCGACGGCGTTGACCCTCCTGCTCTTCCCGGCTGTGTACGCGCTCGCTCACCGAAAGAGGTAGGTGGCAGGCACTGGTGGCGAGGACGACCGGGCTCGGGTTGGCCGCTCACTCTCGGCGGTGGAGGTCAGAGGATGATCACCGTCTGACAACCGAGGACGATGTCCACCCGTGCCGACGTCGCGGCGCGGAACTGGTTGCAACTGGCCGGACACGCGGTGATCGCGCTGGGCGTCCTTCCCGCGCCGGGATCGACGTCGTAGTACCAACCCCCGCGCGTGGCGTCGCACGCCGACGGGCCGCTGACGTGGCCGATGGTGGTGGTGGCGCCGCCGCCGCTGCTGGTGAGCTGGACATTGACCTTGCCAAAGTCGATGGCCCCCCCGCTGGCGGGTGGAATCTTGAATTCGCACGCCACCGCCGTCGTTCGAATCTGGTTCAGCGCCATCTGCAACGCCTGGGTCACGTTCTGGTTGGTGTTGATCACCACCGCGTTACCTGTGCCGCCCCCCTGCGCCAGCAGATTCAGATTGGTGGTGGCCGTGGCGGCGTCCTCGGGGGCGAACACGCCGATCACGAAGGTCGGGATCGCCGGCGTTCCCGTGGCGGCGGCGCGGGCGACGGCGGCCACGTCCGCCACCTCCTGGGGCTCGCATTCGGTTGGCAACCCGTCCGTGACCAGCACGACCGCGACCTTGTGACCTGGATTGGCGGCAACCTGAGCCTTCGCCGTCTGAATGGCGCCCGACAACGCCGGCCCCGTGGGCGTCAGACCGTCGGGTTCCTTCATGTTCAACGATGTCGTCAGCGCCGTGCGGGACGTGCGCAAAGGCGCGATGGGCACCGCCGCCATCGCGTACGACGGCAGATCGCACTTGTCGCGGCCGTGGCAGTTGCCCTCGATCGCCGTGCAGGCATCTCCCAGGGCGCAGCTCCACGCGGGGGGCGCGCACAGGTTTCCCACCACATCGCACAGGCCCAAGAGCGTGCACGTCTCGCCGGCCTGGCAGTCGCTGTTCACCCTGCAGAAGGCGACCGCGGTGGTGCGCGCGCCGGAACAGATACGGATCCGGTCGCACGGCCCAAACGTCCCACATTCCCGGTCCATGGTGCACACCGCCACGACGTTGGGTTGAATCTGCGGGAAATACTGCAGGCCTACGCCCAGGTCGGCGGACGCGGGATCGTTGAAGAAGGCGGTCATCGCCGTCTGCACCGCCTTCCACTTCGTGGGCCCCATCGCCGTCGCGTCCAGCATGGAACCCGAGCTGTCCATCATCACGTAGAGGTCGAGCGGCAGCGTCTCGGCCAAAGCTGACTGCGTGGCGCAGGCCGCGGGCTCGCCGCCGGTTGCGTCGGCGTTCGTGATGAACCGGTCGGAGATCGACAAATCCACGGCGACATCGACGGAGACGGCGTCGGCGCGATCTCCGGCACGATCGGCCGCCACGGCGTCGGCGTTCGGCTGTCCGATGGCGCCACCGTCGGGCGCACGGACGCCTGGACCCGATACCTTGGCGCACCCCAGCCACGCCGACGCGACCAGCGCGCAGGCAGTCCAGGTGGCCAGCGCCGCGGCGTCGTTCCTTTCCGACTGGCTGGATGGCACCGACATCCCGACCTCCTCAATGAGCAGTGGTCACCATCCTGCTGCAGCAGGGGCGCGAATGCGAGGCCCGACAGCGCCGGTCACGACATTCGTGTCCGGACCCCGCCGCCGCCGCCACCGACCGGGGCCGCCGGCGCTGGTGGGTACGTCCTTTGCTAACGTGCTTCGCATGTCTGGTCGCATGGTTGGTCGCATGTCTGGTCGATGGGCTCTGGACGCCGACCGGTTGCGAGCCCTTCTGCGGAGGGTCGTTCTCGCCGGGGCACCCTTCGCCGCGCTGGGCTTGTCGGGGTGCGGCC
>JBEQUD010000183.1:0-2158 GCA_040349235.1 Acidobacteriota bacterium | reverse complement strand
CGGCCGCCGGCGCCCGCAGCAGCGGCCGGACGTCATGCGTCGTCAGAGCGATCCACACCGGCACGGCGATGACGGCGAGCAACAGCGGAACGGCCACGTACGCTATCTTGCCGAGCGCCCGAAAGCCGACGATCGCCGTCGTGCTCATCAGGAGTCCACACAATATCGTCAGCGGCACGCGGGATACTTCCGAATGCAGACTCGAGGACAGCAGCGTGCGCAGACTGTCCACGAGCATTTCCGTCTGCACTCCGAACCAGCCGAACAGCGTGACGACGAGGATCGCGGCCACCGCTTTGCCACCGTCGGAACCGAAGACACGCCGCATCAGAACCGCCGTCGGCACGCGCGCATGTACGCCGACCAGGCCTGTCAACACGGCGCACAGGGCCGCGATGAGGGCGCCGGCGACGACCGCGGGCACCAGGTCGGCAAATCGGGCATGACGCCCGAGCTGGCCCCCCAGCGCAAACAGGGGTACGCAGATGGTCACGCCAATCTGGATTGCCGCGAGAAAGAACCAGCCACGCTGATCATCCTGTCCGACGGGGCGGAACGGGCTGCGCTCGACCAGGCGCGCCAGCGCGCGGCGGGGAGCCCTGATCCAGGACGGGATACCGGTGGACATGGTGAGGTTACGAATAGCATCGTTTGATTGACGGCCGTAGCGCAATTCGTTGCGGCGCACGCAACGTTCCTTCGAGACCCCCGGACCGGCAGCCCGAACCGCCCGCTCGCCACCGATCCCTATCCGGGCTTCAATCGCAAGGCCAGGCCGGCGGTCACGAAGAACACCTCGTCGCACGCAGCCGCCACGAGCTGATTGAGCCACCCCTGCTCGTCACGGAACACGCGCGCGGCGGCGTTGGCCGGCACGATGCCGGTGCCGACCTCGTTGGTCACGAGGATGACGTCGCGCGTGCAGACGGACAGGGCATCCAGAAACCCGGTGCGCTCGCGGATCCAGGCGGCGCGGTCCATCGAGGCCGGCTGCGTCGAGGGCCACAGACAGTTCGAGATCCACAGCGTCAGGCAATCGACGAGGATCAACTCCGCGGGCGCAGCCGGGTCCTCGCGTGCAGCCTGCTCCTCGCACAGCGCGCGCCCGAGGTGGACCGGCTCCTCCCGCACCCGCCAGTGCGGCGGCCGGACCCGTCTGTGGGCCGCGATGCGCGCCGCCATTTCCGGGTCGGATTCCGTCCCCGTCGCGATCACGCAGACCTGCCGGCAGCGCTCGTCGGCCCAACGCTGCGCCAGGGTGCTCTTGCCGGAGCGAGCGCCTCCGATCAGCAGAGTTCTCATGGGCACGTGCGCTCGAACTCAAGGATCGCGCGGGCAACGGCCTGAGGATCCTCATAGTGCATCATGTGTCCCACGTCCTTCAGGGTAACGATCCGTACGTTGCGAAACAGCTGTCCGAGGCGCTCGTCCGGCAGATACTGCAACCGGCGCTGAAAATGCTTCGACGCCTCACCCATCACCAGCAGCATTGGAATCTCGATTCGTGACCAGCACGCTTCGGCCTCCTCGCGCCGGTAGAGCACGGGATTGACGAGCCGGTGGCGCGGGTCGAATGCGAGCCGGACTCCGCCCTCATCTGCGGCGCTTCGACTCCACGCGTGTGCGACAAATTCCGCGACGTCGGCCGGCAGTCGTGGGTTGCGGCGTTTCAGCACCGTGGCGAGCTGTTCGACCGAGCGGTAACGGCCGGCGCGCAGCGGCTGTTTCAGCTCGTCGAGCCACTGGGCATAGCGGCCGGCCGCCTGGTCGGGCGCCGAGGGAGCCAGGCCGATGCCTTCGAGATTGACCAGCCACCGCAGCCGGCGCGGGCGGATGCCCGCATAGAGAGTGGAGATATTGGCGCCCATGCTGTGGCCGATGACGCGCGCCGGGTGGTCGGGACACACTCGCTCGAGCAGGGCCTCCAGGTCGGCCAGGTAATCGGGAAACCAGTAACTGTCCAGTCCCGCCCATTGCGTGAGGCCGAAGCCGCGCCAGTCCGGCGCCAGCACCTGCCAGTCGCCGCGCAGCTCGTCCACCAGAAACTGGTAGGACGCCGACACGTCCTGCAGCCCGTGCAGCATGAAGATTTTCGGCGCGCCGTCGCGGCCCCAGCAGCGCACGTGGTAGCGCAGGCCGCGCACGTCGAGGAACAGGG
>JBEQUD010000177.1:0-10171 GCA_040349235.1 Acidobacteriota bacterium | reverse complement strand
TCACTGTCCGCGGGGAGCATGATCTGCGCGTCTCTGATCGACGGATGGTCGAGCAGCACACTGCGCAGATCCGCGGGCGTGACCGGGCCCGCGGGCAAGACACGATGCGCGGGCTCAAGGTCGGCGGTCCCGTTCGATTCGCCGCTGCGCAGCAGATCGGCGACATTGAGCTGAAGCCGCAGGCCCAGTTCGGTCATCGCGTAACTGCAGGCTTCCAGAATCGTGATGCCAGGATCATGAACGTTGTGGTCGGTCCAGCTCTCACTCGCCCATTTGCGGATCAACTCCATTCCGCTCTCGCGCAGAGCGGAGTAGTCCATGCTCTTCCGTGGCGGGGGCGCGCTCGAAATGGTGGCCGGGCTGCTCATGGTCCCAGGTGAGCCTCACTTGAGCGCAGGTACCGCGCTGGCCGTCGCCGCGGCGAGCGCCTGCTCCAGGTGCTCGACCCGGGCAGCCAACTCCTTGACCGCATTGATCAAGGCGAATGTCAATGCCGACGCATCGAAGACCCGCATGTCATCGAGCCCCGGCTCGTCGGGAACGCTCACACGCCGGATCGTCTCGGGAAATACTTCTTCGATTTCCTGGCCAAGTACCCCGACGCCGGCCTCCCCCGCCTTGGTCCCGGCACGCCCGTTGTAACGGAAGCGCACCGGCCGCACCCGGCACAACTCGGACAGCCCCAATTCGAAATCGCGCACGTCTTCCTTGATACGCGCATCGGACCCGGAAACCCAGACCGTGCCAACGCTGGTCTTGAACGCAGTTCCCGAAACTTGAAGAGCCTCCCCGGATGAACCAGGCAGATCGTTGTCACCGCCGACAATCACTTTGCCGGTGGCGGACACGCCGAAATTCACCTGTCCTCCGCCCTGAGACACGCTGACGGCCTGTCCAGCCGCGGCGTTGATTTGCACCGCGCCGTTGGCACCCTGCCGCAGCGCGAAGTTGGTGGTCGAGGCGTGATTCCGATGCGAGAACACGGCAGCCCCGGCGGAGACCTGGCTGCCATTGGCGCACACCACATTGCCGAATCGCACCTGCTCACCGGTGCCGGTGTTGGCGCCCAGAGGTACCTCGAGGCGGAAAGTGGGCCCGGCGGGGAAATTGCCGATACCGACGTTTCCGTTATACGCGACCGCCGCCGCCGCCGCGGCACCGGTCGGCGGGGACTGGAATGCTCCGCCGCCGCCGCCCGAGACGTTGACCCAGGCGCCGTTGGTAAAGACCTGCAGTTGGTTGCTGTTGAATCGCAATCCGCCGGCCGCGGTGCCGGCGCTGTCGCCCAGCCGCACACCACGGTTGAGCAGCAGGTTTCCGTCGGCGTCGAACGAGACGCCGTCAGACGATTTGTTGACGAAGCTGTCGATCAGGTTGGCGAAGTTGTCTTCTGACGGTCGCGCGCCGTTTTTGAACAGTAGTTTGAGAGTGTCTCGAGTGCTCATGGGATGACCTCCGAATGTACGGTGAAATCGAGTCCGACCGTCATGTAGCCGATGCCGAATCGGGTGACGCCCGGGCAGTCTTCTGTGCCGGGCGCGACAGGTGTGATGAGGTGCTCGGGATGCGAGACGAGGATCGCGTGCTCCTGAGTGGTTTCGGCGACCTCGACGCCACGTCCAACCACGAAGTCGTCGCCGACGATCATGTCGGCAATGCCCGGGCGCGGATTGGGGCGGACGATGAAGTCCACGCCGATCGTCATCGAACCGATGCCGCCCCGCGCCGGACCATCGAAGCTGTGATAGAGATTCAGACCGGTGAGGTGATCGACGTACTCGCGGCCTTCCACGAACGCCAGGATCTCCGAGCGGTAGATCCGGGCGCCGAACAGGATGTCTTCGCCCTCCTGGTAGGCCCAGGGCGAGAGAAATCGGCGCAGGTCGTCGTTGAGGATACCGGCGTAATAACCTGGATCACGGCCCGTCGTGAAGACCACTCCCGCCTCGACGCGAATGCGCTCGAACACGGGATGAATGACGTGCACGGTGGCGAACGGTGTAGCAAGGGCGGCCACATGCTCCTGGATCCGCCCCATCAGCACCGTACCAGCGCGCGGCTCCAGTACGTTCGTCGCGCCGGTGCGGCGCACGTTCGGCACGATGACGAGCGCGGCGTGGCCGGCCTTGACCAGTCCCTTTGCGTCGGTGTGCGGCAGACACTTGACCTTGAAGACTTCCGGGAACGCCTGGAGCACGAGCCGTTCGAGATCCCATGCCGTCACCGCGCGGTTGCGATGACGAAGGCGCTCGCTGCTGCGCCGGAAGTATTCGGTGCCTCCTTCCGTCGCGCGTCCTCCGAAGGAAGGATTCGGCTGCTCGACGCGCCTGATGTTCGCGTTCGGTTGTACGAGCCGCGCGATCGTGCCGGCGGCCAATCCCGAGATGAGGTGCTGCTCGAGCTCCTCGAGCGGTACCGTGCCCGGCTGGAATCTCGCCAATGCCGCATGCGTCTTCACCGCGAGGGTTCGCGCCGCACTGTCCGGAGGATGCCGGATGAGCCCGCGCAGCCATACCATGTCGGACGGCAGGCTGTCGTGCGCGAGCGATGCGTCTCGCGGGACGGCGATCGAAATCAGCCCGGGTCTCTGGAAGCCTTCGGTGCTGTCGATGAGCACTCCCGACGAGCTCAACGGCCGCCACGAATCGCCGGCGGCGAGATAGCTCCACTCGGTATCGCCGGGCTTCAACACCATCGCCGAGTCGGCGGTGCCCTCTTCGATCTGGAAGAACATCGAGAGGTTGGCAGGGGGCTCGATGCGCTCGATGCCGAGGAACAACGCCGCCTCGCCGTCGATCTCCGGCACGAGGCGAGCGACCGCGCGGTCACCCGCGGGTGTCGCACCGAACGGGCCGACGTTCAGGAATGTTCCGGTAGCTTGATGGTCGCCGGGGATGAGCGCCGAAGTCGCGGTGTAGTCGAGCGACAGTGTGTTGAGCACCGGCGTGTACGGCTCATTCGGCAGCAGGGGTTTCGGGTTGGGCGGCGGGCTCTGGCTGAGGGCAATCGCCTGCGTCGCATACCGTCGGGGAAACGCGCTGTGACCGAAGGCCTCGAACGGCACCGTCGTGGCGTACGGTGCGAGAACGATTCGGGTCGGGCTGACGAGCACCAGCCGCAGGAAGCCGTACTTGCTGCCAGGGGTGAAGGCATCCGGCTGTTCGAGAGCCGGCTGCTCCAGGTACTGGCTGCCCGCGAACGCCGTGTCGAAATTGCCGGCTGTGACCGTGATCGTCTTCGGATTGGTCGACACCTGCGCGAACAGCTCACCGACCGCCAGCGGCCGGAACGAGCGGTCGTACAGAAGCGCGACGTCGACCTGGAAGTACGTGTGAAACTCGAGAATCAGGACGCCAGAGAGATGATCGAAGTAGGCGAGATAGTGATCGATGAGATCCGCGGGCACTCCTTTCCATTCCAGGTGCAGATCGAGCGACGTGAGCCTCTTGCTGAACACTTCGGCGCTGCCGACATAGAAGGGCGCGCCGATCTGCGGCTGAGCGCCGAAGAGCGGCATGGCCTGACTGGCGTTCAGCGGGCCATCCGCGTTCTGCACCACGAGATTGCGTACGCCCTTGACGTTGACCGACAGCTCGACCCGCTCGACGACGAGCCCATCGAGCACGTCATAGATGCCGGTGTCCCCTTTGACGAGACATCGCAGCACCGGAGCCTCGATCGATGTACCGGGTCCGTGCAGCGTGCCGTCGAAGTCGACAACGGCGGCCGCGGCGACGCCCAGGGTCACGGTCAGCGAAATAGCCGGCCGCCCGGAACCACCGTTCGCGAGCAGGTCGGCCTGCACGGTGTCCGCCACGAGCCAGCCCTCGGCACCGGTCAGCGTCACATCGAGGGCATACCCGATGCCCTGTGAGATCACCGGCGGCGCCAACGGCGGCGGCACCTGAAGATGGGCGAGCAGCGTGATCCGCCGTTCACCTTCCGCCAGACGCAGGATCGGCGCGGCCACGCCAAATCCCAGCGGCGCCTCGGTCATGAAGCGTTGAGTCGGATCGAGATCGAGTTGCCGCCGGCCGAACGTGAACCCCCCGGCCCCTTCGAGCTCGGTGAAACCCTCGGCAACGAAGAAGCGGCGCTGCAGGCGCTGATCTGTCTCCATCTCCCATCGCCGGATGGCTTTCACCGTCGCCGCCGACACCACCACCTCAGTCTGGGTGGCATAGGTCAGCGAACGCCCCTTTTCGTCCTTGCCGGCGTCGAGGAGCGTACCCGCCCGGAGAAGTGTCGGCGGGCCATTCCGCGCCAGCTCGAAGATGACGTGTACATCGTCGATGACGGCCGCACGGCGCTGCAGCCCGAGTTCCTGCTCGTAGTAGTGGCGCAGGTGGCGCTCGGTGAGCTGATTGAGATCACCCTGGAGGTTCTGGAAGAGTTTCAAGAAGGCCAGGAACAGCACCAGGTGCGGCGGCCAATCCGCGCGCAGGTCCAGAGCCGCTTCGAGCTGCGGCGATGGCAACATCTTGCCCGGAGTGGCGGGATCCAGCAGCAGCTCCACGAACGGGCGCCAGTCACCGGTGGATTGGCCGCTCAGATCGTAGTAACGGATTTCGGCCGCCACGCTCCGTGCGTACTCGACCAGATCCGACAGCGAACGCTCGTCGGGGACGATATAATCGGCCTCGAGCGCGGGGAGCAGACGCTGCAACTGGTTGGTCCCGTCAGCCCGCAGCAGGTTGCCGTACCGCCGAAAGAGGTCGGTGGTCATGCGTTGGTCGCCTGCGTGAGATAGAACGGGTACACGAGATTGGTTCGCGTGTTCGTCGTTCGAACCGTGTAGTCGATCCTGATCAGAACCAGCCCCTCCTGGTCAGGCTCGGTTTCGAAGTTGATGCTGTTGAGCCCGATCCGCGATTCGAAGAACAGAATTGCCGTCTCGATTTCCCGCTTGAGATACGCGGCAAATGAAGTCGACAACGGCTCAAACATCAGCGAGTCCCGCTTCCAGCCGAACGTCGGGTTGAGCACGCGCTCGCCGACGTGAGTGGACAGCAGGATCTCGAGGCTCTGACGGATGTCCTCTTCCGCCTCCGCCACGGTGACGGCCCGGCCCTGGTTGCCGAAGGTCACCGGAAAGCCCCATCCCTTGCCCAGAAACTGGTTGTCCGCCAAGGTCAGCCTCCGATCATCACCGTGAAGCAGCCGAGGACGATGCTGCCGCCGTGCGCCGTCTGGTCGCCGAGCCGGGCTGCCGGCATGCTGCCGATGGTCACCGTGCCGCTGCCGGCGGCCACGGTGTCCGGCGGTCCCGTGCACGTGAGCATGTCTCCCACGCGCAGCGCGGGCATTCCGCCAATCAGGACGGTCGGCTCGCCCGGCGGCAGTGCCGGCCCCCCGACGTGCGGCACGACGCCCGTGACCAGCGGGCACACATGCATGTCGCCTGCTCGCGCTGCTGGAGGCATGGGATCGGCTCCCGTCAATTGATCATGACCATCGAGCCCTTCACGGTCAGCTTGCCGCTGCTCGAGATCTCCGCGGTGCTGCCGCCCTTGACGGTCGCCCCGCTCTTCGCCTTGATTTCCGCGTTCATCGCTTCGATCGTCACAGCCTTCTTGTCGCTCGTCAGAGCGATGCCGTCCTTGTTCAACACGATCGAGTTGCCGTTCTGATCCTCCAGCTTGATGCCGCCGTCGTCGTCGCTCAGGGTCAGGCGGTTGCCGCCCGGCGTCTCCAGGATCGCGACCTTCTTCTTGTCGTCGAACCGCAAGGCGACCTTGCTGCGCGAGACATATCCCTTCTCGTCGTTGTCGTCGGTTGGCGTGATCGGCGGCGCCTTCGCGCTGCTGTGGAGCATGCCGAGCACGACGGGCTGTGCCGGGTCGGCATGGAAGAAGCCGAGCACCACTTCGTCGTCTTTCTCGGGCCGGAACACGGTCCCCCGCTGATCGCCCGCGTCGAGCGCCGCCACCCGCGCCCAGACACCCTGTTCGTCCATGCCCGCGAGCGGGACTTTGACGCGAATGCGATGCTCCAGGGCCGGATCGCCGGCCAGCTCGGTCACGATGCCGACCTGCAGGCCGTGGACCGCGGCCGCCAGGCCTGCCGCCGGCAGATGACTCATCGCGACGCGTTCGGCGTGCGTCTCGCGCGGCATCCCGAACTCGGCATCCGTCGTCCAGTTGCCGGCGCTGAGCTCGTGGCGCACGCCGGTGACATAGACGGTCCCGTTGAAACGGCCGCTCAACCGGGACAGTGTCAGCACGGAGCCCGGACGCACCGCCGTCAAACCCTGAAAGCGCACGCGGCCGCACGCGGCCGCGAGGCGGGCGCGCAACATCGCGCCGTCGGCAAGCGACTGAAGCTCATCCGACGCGAGAGCGCCGCCGTGCCACAGGAGATCCTCTTTGCGGCCGGCGGCTCCGCTCAACGTTTCCGCGCTGAGGTTGCCGTTGCCGCTCCACCCGGGATCCGCCGCGGAGACGTCCAGAAGCGACTGACCCGACGGATCCCACGCGAGCGCCCGAACTCCTCCGGTCTGGGTTCGCGCGTCGATCTCGGCATCGAGCTCGAGCACGGTCGCGCCGAAGCTGAGATCCGCCACCGGCTTGTCTGACAGCGACGGTTTGACGCTGCTGACTTTGCCGCCGTCGACGAAGCAGACCTGACCGGCCGCTTCCAGCCGGCTGATCATGAAGTCCCAGTCCGTGGCCTGGTACTGCAGGAGCTGCGGGTGAACGACGGTCGTGGCGGTGATCTGGCCGGCCGAGACGCCATCGTCCTTGTAGATGTCCAGCAAGGTTCCGGCGACGTCGCTGTCGCTCTGCGTCTCGAAGTAGCGGTTCCGCCGGACCAGCGTCATCCTGAACGTGGCGTCGCGGCACTCGACTTCGAGCCATGAGGAGGCGCGCCGCACGACCAGCCGTTGACCGAGCACGACGCCGCTGAACACCGCCTCTGTCTTGCCGTGATAGCCGGCCCTTATCGACACCGCGGCTCCCGGGACGAACAGATCGCCGCTGCTCTGAGCAAAATCGCCGCGGGCGGAATCGCCGTCGCCGATGCGCAGGCGCGCATAGGGAATCCGGTTCGCCTGGCTGATGACTTCCGCGCCGAGAATCGGCACCGTTCCCGGCAATTCAGCGCCGTCGACGCTGATCGTCAGCGTCACGACGTCGGGCGCGGCGATGAGCGGTAGTGCGCTCACGACGTCGTCACCTGCTTGTCGAGCGGCGGAAACGAAAGCCGGGTCGCCGGGCGCAGCCGGCGGAAGTTGATCAGCTTGTTCACGCGAGCCACTTCGAGATAGAGCCGGGCGTCCCCGTAGATGTCGTAGGTGAGCAAAGGCAGGGTGTCGCCGTCTCGAACGTCGCGCAGGTGCGTGAGGTCCGGCGAGGTGGGGTTTCCCTGGAGCTCCGCCTCGGCGGTTGGGATGGACTCGCAGAAGGAGCATTTCGCCACCGCGCGCAGAGGCGTGCCGTCCTCCTTGAACAGCGTGAAGCGGTACTCGACCGACGACAGCACGCAGGGAAAGATCAGAGTCCCCCAGATCAAAAGCAGCAGGCGCGGCCGGTGGATCTTGCCGTCGTAGTCGTACACGAGCTGGTTGAACTTCTTGATCTCATCCATGACAACGAAGGGCTCGGCCGGGGACAGTGCCGACGCGATCGCCCCGACGAGCGGAATGTCTCCGAGCGTCGACGGCTTGGGAACCACACCCGTACCATCGAACAAGAACTCGAAATCGAGGTGGACGGGAGGGCTGCCGCTGTAGACCGCCTCCTTCCCCGACAGACCCTGGCCGCGCTGATACGAATACTCCAGCAGGTGGCTGAGCGTGTAGCTGCTGGGGTTGACCTGAACGGTATAGGCGTGCTCGGGGTCGTCGGAGGGCTGCGGCCGAGCCTTCGGATCGGCCGACGGCTTGAAGGCGCGCAGCGTCAGCTTTTCGAGCTTGGCTTTGTCGAACAAGCCCATGTCACCGCTCCCGCTTGTCCTCGAGGATGCGCAGAACCTCCCGGACGCAGGTCTGCACGACGTCGTCCTCGGCGCCCGCCTGCGGCCTGGACGACGAATTCGCGGAGGCCTTCGACGACGACGAAGGTCCGCAGCCACTGGCACCGGCATCGCCGGAGCCGCCGACCGTGGCGCGTATCACGAGCTCCCGAATCTCGATGGGCATACCGCTCTCACAAACCGATGCTGACGCTGGCGGTGAGGCTCGCCGCCGCATCGAGCGCGATGCTGGCCGGGTCGTAGTACTTGAAGTACTGATAGTTCAGCGCCAGCGTCTCGACGAGAATCTCGTTGTTCACGGCGTTGATCCCGGAGATTTCCAGCCGTTTGGGAACCGCGTTGACGACGTACCAGTTGTAGATCGGCAGGTGCTCGTCGTCGAGGAGCGAGATCATCAGATTTGTGGGCTTGTACTCGAACTGCTCCATCGCCTTGCGCGCCCATTGCAGGACACCGGAGCCCATGAACTTGCCGCGCTTGAGCACGAGCTCGCCGAACTGGAGGCTCTTCGGCAACTGGTGCGAGAAGCGGTTTTCTCCGCCTTCGGGCCAGGCCTCGAACTCCGTGCTGACGGTCAGCCCCGACACCTCCTGAAAGCGGACGTCATTCGGGGACTGTGACAACAGCTCGAACACGACCAGGAAGTGAAATCCCGGATGCGGGTATTCGAGATCCATGGGTCTAACCTTGCTCGTGCTTCATCGTCAGTCCCTCATGCGTGAGCACCAGGGTCTCGATGGCGGTCTCGTTGCCCGAGGCGTTCAGGTCGGTCGAGGTGACCTTGGTCGGCCAGGCGTTCTTGACCTGCCACACCACGACCGGCCTATGTTCTTCGTTGAGCAGGCTGATCGTGATGTCGCGCCGCGCCACCGTGTTCAACGCCACCGTGTTCCACCAGGCGTAGAACTCGTTGTCGCCGGCAAAGACCCCGCGCTTCAGCGTCAAGTCCCCGAAGGTCTGCATGCCGGGCATGCGGACCTTGTGGTACTCCTTGCTGGCGCCGTCACGGTATTCGATCTTTTCCGTCGTCACCTCGAGGCCGGTGACTTCGGTGAAGCCGATCTTGGTGCCACCCCACTGCACCTCGAAGTGGAATTTCGGCAACGGATATTCGGCCATGTCTCAGCTCCTTACGAGGTCTGCATCTTGTGCGCGAATCTCAGGATGATGAACTCCGCGGGCCGGACGACAGCCAAGCCGATCTCCACGATCATCCGGCCCTCGAGAATGTCCTGCGAGGTCATCGTCTCGCCCAAGCCCACCTTGACGAAGAATGCCTGTTGCGTCACCGCGCCCGCCAGCGCGCCCTGCCGCCACTGCACGGTCAGGAAGTTTTCGATCATGGCGCGGACGCGCACCCATGTACCTCGATCGTTGGGCTCGAAGACGAAAGGCTCGCTGGCCTTCTTGATCGATTCCTCCGCCATGTTGAAGAAGCGCCGCACCGGCACGTAGCGCCATTCGTTGTCGTTGCCGGCGAGCGTCCGCGCACCCCAGATCAAGATGCCCTTGCCCGTGAACGCGCGGATGGCGTTCACGCTCTTGCCGGTGCTGGTGACGTTCAGGTCTTCCTGCATCTGATCGTTGACCTTCACCGCCACCGCGCTGACGTCGGCAAGAGACACGTTGGCAGGCGCCTTCCACACGCCGCGCGTCCGGTCGACGGCAGCGTAGACGCCGGCTACGGCGCCCGAGGGCGGCAACAGCGCCATGGTGCGAATCACCTGACTGAGGATGTTGCTGAACACCGGGTGCCGCGCGAACAACTGTTTCTCGGCCTCGCCGGCGAGGAAGTCGGCCGCGGAGAACAACGAGAGCATCGCGGCGGCGAGCGGGTCGAAAAGCCTCCGCAGGGCTACTCCTGCGTTGAGTGCCGTCTCGCGCAGGTTCGCACCCGTGAAGACATCGGTGCTGGCGGGAATCGCTCCGACATTGGCGTTCGGCTTGATCCAGTCGGAGCCGTTGAGGCTCGCGTAGTCGTTCACCACATCTGCCACGACTCGAGCGGCCGACACGGCGCTCATCACGCCGGTGTTCTTCTCGTACGCCACGAGGTTTGAGATCGTCTTCGCGAGGTCGGTGTCCTGGCGCAGTTGAGTGACCGCGAGCGACAGCGTCGGCGGTAGTGCGGCCTGCGCTGTGATCGTGCCGGTCGCCGGTGTGGCTGGGGTGCCGGTTACCGTGTACGTGAAGGTGC
>JBEQUD010000168.1:0-3424 GCA_040349235.1 Acidobacteriota bacterium | reverse complement strand
GCGCGGACGGTTTGCCGTCGGTGATCATGATGATCTGGCGCATGTCCTTCTGCTGGCGTTCGAGCAGACGCCGAGACAGGCGGAGTCCCTCGCGCGTGTTCGTGTAATACGGGCCCACCCTGACGCGGCCGAGCTCGGCGAGGGGGATTTCCTCCGCGGAGTCGTGGAACAACACGACTTGCAGGGCGTCGCCCGGATACTGCGTCTTGATGAGTTGCGCGAGCGCCAGGGCCACGCGCTTGGCGGGCGTGAAGCGATCCTCGCCGTCGAGAATCATGCTGTGGCTGCAATCGAGCATGAGGACCGTCGCGCACGAGCTGTGGTACTCGCCCTGGACGACCATCAGATCCTCGTGCGTCACGTGCAACCGGCGCGGGTCGCTGGCGGTAGGCGCCGACCGGGCGGCCGCCGCCTCGCGCCGCGCCGCGTTCAATAGCGTGCTGCCGGCATCGAGGTTGAGCGTGTCGCCGAACTCGTACGCCTTGGAGGCTCCGGTCGTCTCGACGCCGGTCGCCTGTTCGCGCGTGTCGTGCCGTCCGAAGCTGCTCTTGCCCAGGGCGCCGAGCAGATCCCGCAAGGCGCGGTAGCCGAGGAAGTCGAGGGCCTTGTCCGTCACCTCGAACGTCGCCGGCGCGTCGGCCTGCCCGGCCCCGCCCCCGCGTCCCTGGCGCTCGGCCCGGGCGGCCTCGAGGTCGGGCGGCATGGTGATGTAGCCGTCCTGCGCCATCCGATCGATGATGTCCTGAATCAGCTGTTCGAGCGCCGAGCGCGTGTCGTCCTGGTCGGCGTCGGCGGGGTCGCCGAGCAGGCGCTCGATGGTCGCTTCCGGGAGCACGCCCCCGTTGAACAGCGCGTCGAGGATGGCGTCGTGCAGCGCCTGCATCGTGCGCTCGTCCTCGTCGGTGGCGTACGGGTTCGCGAACCCGCTCGACATCAGCAGGTCGGAGAGCTTCGCGACCAGATCTTCGATATCCAGATCGTCGAGCGCGTCGCCGGTGTACTTCGTGTATCGATATTTCACGCGGGGCCGCCTGCGCCCTAGTTGTAGTACTTCTTCTTCCCGCTCGGAATCTTGATTTCCTCGTTGATCGACGGTTCGTCGCGTCGCACGGGCCGGCGCGCGGGCTCCGCGGCCGAATAGCCGCGCTCGTCGCTTCGGCCGATCTTCTTCTGCGCGTAGAGGCCCTCGAGGACGAAGTCGATGGCCGATGCGAACACGGGCGCGGGCGCGCCAGGCGGGACGCCGAGGTGTTCGGCCAGCTCGCGCAGGCCCTGCACGCCCTTGGTCGCGGAAATGAGGTCGGCGGCCGACGTATGGTCGGCCAGGGGCAGCGTGCCCCCGAGGTCGAACCATTCGATCACCGGCCGCGTGTCGGGCCCGCCTGCGTCCATCATGCCGGTGAAGACGCTGGCGACGGCCCCCCGAATCAGGTCGCGCGCTACCTGTTCGGCGCCGCGCAGTTCGCCCTCGTACTCGAGCTCGAACTTGCCCGTAATCGAGGGGAGCGCCGCGTAGACGTCCGTGACGCGCGGCACGGCCGCCCCTTCGCCGTGGGTGAGCGCCCGGCGTTCGGCGTTCGAGACGACCAGTTCGAGCGTGCTGATGGGCAGGCGTTGGCTGACGCCCGAGCGCTTGTCGATCTTCCGATCGGCGCGCGCCTGGAACGCGACTTCTTCGACGACCTCGCGCACGTAGCGGGGAATCTCGGCGGCGCGCGGCCCAGGACGATTCGTCCACGCCTCCTGCTCGGTGATGGCCATGGCGTTCTGGCGCGTCGCCGGGTAGTGGGTGCGGATCTCCGACCCGATGCGGTCCTTGAGCGGCGTGATGATCTTGCCGCGCGCGGTGTAGTCCTCGGGATTCGCCGTGAACACGAGCAGCAGATCGAGCTTGAGGCGAATCGGGTAGCCCTTGATCTGGATGTCGCCCTCTTGCAGGATGTTGAAGAGGCCGACCTGGATGCGGCCCGCCAGATCCGGCAGCTCGTTGATGGCGAAGACGCCGCGGTTGGCCCGCGGCAGCAGGCCGTAGTGCATCGTCAGCTCGTCGGAGAGGTTGATTCCCGCCTGCGCGGCGCGAATCGGATCGATGTCGCCGACCATGTCGGCGATCGTCACATCCGGCGTGGCGAGCTTCTCGACGTAACGGGCCTCGCGCGGCAGCCAGCCGATCGCCACCGCGTCGCCTTGCTGCGCGACGCGGGCACGACAGGCGGCGCAAATCGGCGCGAACGGGTCGTCGTGGATCTCGCAGCCGGGCATCACCGGGACGTGTTCGTCCAGCAGATCGACGAGCGCCCGCAGGATGCGGCTCTTGGCCTGTCCCCGCAGCCCGAGCAGGATGAAGTTGTGACGCGACAGGACCGCGTTGACGAGCTGCGGCACCACGGTGTCCTCGTAGCCGATGATGCCTGGGAACAGCGTTTCGCCCGCCTGCAGCTTGCGCACGAGGTTGTCGCGGATTTCCTGCTTGACCGGCCGCGATTGGTACCCGGCACGCCGCAGGTCGCCGAGGGTGGAGAGAGGGGCAGCCATCAACCGATTCTATCCCACCGCGAAGACCTATGTAGACTTACGCAGGTGCCTCATCCGTTCTTTATCGCGCCCCGCCCGCTGGTGTTCGCGCACCGCGGTGGAAGTGCCCTGGCGCCGGAAAACACGCTCGCGGCCTTCGACCGCGGCCTGGCCTCGGGTGCGGACGGCCTTGAACTCGATGTGCGTCTGTCGCGGGACGGCGTCGTCGTCGTGCATCACGACCAGACGCTCGAGCGCACGACCAACCTCCACGGCGCCGTCGCGGACCGGACCGCAGGCGAACTGGCGGCCGCCGACGCCGGCTACTGGTTTCGCCCGCTTGACGCCGGCGCGGACGGTCCCGCCGAGGCGAACTACCCGTTTCGGGGCGCGGGACACGGCGTGCCGACGCTCGCCGCCGTGCTCGGCCGGTACCCGGACGCGCGCGTCATCGTCGAGTTGAAGGGGGACAGCGAGGCGCTCGCCCGCGCGACGGTCGATGTCGTGCGCCGCGCGGACGCGTCGGACCGCGTCTGCGTGGGGGGATTCCGTTCCGGGGTGCTGCGCGCCGTGCGGCGCGTCGCGCCGGACCTCGCCACGAGTGCCTCACGGGAACAGGTCCGGTGGGCGCTCTACCGCTCGTGGGTCGGCTGGCCCGCCGCCCGGCCGGCGTACGCGGGCTATCAGGTCCCCGAGCGCGCGGGGCACACCCGCGTCGTCTCGCGCCGTTTCGTGGAGCGCGCGCACGCCCGGGACCTCGGCGTGCAGGTGTGGACGGTGGACGGCGAGGAACAGGCCGCACGCCTGCTCCGCTGGGGAGTTGACGGGCTGATCACCGATCGGCCCGACGTTATCGTGCCGTTCGTCCGAAGGATGACGACCGAGGCACGGAGGTGAAGGACTGACATGC
>JBEQUD010000152.1:0-3322 GCA_040349235.1 Acidobacteriota bacterium | reverse complement strand
CAGAGCAGGATGTCCGGCTGGATGCCAATCGAGCGGAGATCGCGCACGCTGTGCTGCGTTGGCTTCGTCTTCAGCTCGCCGGCCGCGCCGATGAAGGGCACGAGCGTGAGATGGATGTACAACGAATTGTCCCGGCCGACGTCCTGCCGGAACTGCCGGATCTCCTCGAGAAAGGGCAGGCTCTCGATGTCGCCGACCGTCCCGCCGATCTCGACCAGGACGACATCCACGTCCTTGGCCACCCCGCGGATGGCGTCCTTGATCTCGTTGGTGATGTGGGGGATGACCTGAACCGTGCGGCCGAGATAATCGCCTCGCCGTTCCTTCTGGATGACGCTCTGGTAGATCTTGCCCGTGGTCCAGTTCGAGTTCTTCGTCGTCGCCGTATTCGTGAACCGCTCGTAGTGGCCCAGGTCGAGGTCCGTCTCGGCGCCGTCCTCGGTCACGTAGACCTCGCCGTGCTGATACGGACTCATCGTCCCGGGGTCCACGTTGATGTACGGGTCGAACTTCTGGAGGGTGACCTTGTAGCCGTGCCCTTCGAGCAGGCACCCGATGGACGCGGCCGCGAGCCCTTTGCCGAGCGACGATACGACGCCGCCCGTGACAAAAATGAATTTCGTGGTCCGCCCGTCGGGATTGGTCATGGGTGTGTGCTCATGTAGGAGGCGCGGCGATGAGCCGGCGCACGTGTTCGAGATCTTCGGGGGTATCGACCCCCAGCGAATCGTATCGTGTTTCGATGGCTCGGATCCGGATGCCGTGTTCGAGCGCGCGCAGCTGCTCGAGCGACTCGGCCTGCTCGAGGGGGGTCGGATCGAGCGACGCCAGGACGAGCAGCGCGTTGCGCCGATAGGCGTAGAGGCCGACATGGCCGAATATCGGGGGCCAGCCGCCGCGCGGATCGCGCAGGTGGGGGATGGGCGCGCGCGAAAAATACAGCGCGAAGCCGCCGCGGTCCACGACCACCTTGACGAGGTTGGCGTCGGCCAGCTCCTGCGGCGTCGAAATCCGCCGGTAGAGCGTCGTGATCTGGAGCGACGCGTCGTGGACGAACGGCTGGACGGCCTCGTCGATCGAGTGCGGATCGATGAGCGGCTCGTCGCCCTGCACGTTGACCACGATGTCGCAGTCGAGTGTGGCGGCCACTTCCGCGAGCCGGTCCGTGCCGCTCCGGTGCTCGGGGCGTGTCATGCGCACGTCGCCGCCGAAGCGCTGCACCGCGACCGCGATTCGCAGGTCGTCCGTGGCGACGATGACCTGGGAGACGAGCGTAGACGCGGCCGCCCGGCGGTACACATGTTCGATCATCGGATGGCCGTCGATGAGGGCGAGTGGCTTGCCGGGAAAGCGGGTCGAGGCGAAGCGGGCGGGGATGAGGGCGACGACGCGGAGGGAGGGAGCCGAATCCACTCGAGGATCAGTCGAGCTCGGATGCACGTCGAATCATAGCACAGGCAAGAATTGGCCATGCTACGATCGCGCCCGATCGATCCGTGGGATTCAAGAAGGTGCTCTTCATCGCGGCCGGCTCCGCTGCGTGCGCCGCATGGTTCTCGGCGGCGATGACGCCTCGCACGCCGCTGCCCGTCGTCGAACGCGAGGGCGCGACGCGCACCATCGAGACGGGCGCGGCGCTCGCGCGCGAGATAGCCAGGCTCCACGAGCGTCTGCGCCCCGACGCGGCGCCGTCTCCGGATGCGCGCAACTTGTTCGCGTTCCGCGCGTCACGTGCGGTCCGCGCGGTGGCTGCGCCCCCGTCGATGTCTCCTGTCGCGGCCGCGCCACAACCGGCCGCCGCTCCGGACCTCGGCCTTCGCCTCTCCGGGCTCGCCGAAGATCACGCCGGGACCGATGGCGCGCACGATGTCGCCCGGACTGCGATCATCACGGGCCGAGGCCAGGTGTTTCTCGTCCAGGCGGGCGAGACGCTGACGGTGGACGGCGTGACATACACGGTCGGACGGATCGACGCCGACGGAGTCGATCTGACGGACCAGCGCGACAGCCGCAGCCGCCGCCTGGTGCTGAAGTAGGCGGCGCCACCCGCCAGCCTGCGAGCCGAACCCGTCATGTCCGTCGCCATCATCATCAACCCTATTTCCGGCGGTGTGTCGCCAGGGCAGGCTCGCGCGCGAGCCGAACTGGCATCCACGATCATCGACACGCACGGCGACCCCGCGGAGGTCTTCGTCACCGAGCGGCGCGGGCACGCGCGCGAGCTCGCCAGGGCCGCCCTGCATCACGGCGCGCGGCTGGTGCTCGCCTGGGGCGGCGACGGCACGATCAACGAAGTCGCCTCCGCGCTGGCGTTCCAGGAAACGCCGTTCGGCATCGTCCCCGCGGGGTCTGGGAACGGGTTGGCGCGCGAACTGGGCGTGGCGAGGGACCCGGCCCGCGCCATCGCCGAGGCGCTGCGGGCCGAGCCGCGTCCGATGGATCTCGGCGAAATGAACGGGCGGCCGTTCGTCAACATCGCGGGCATCGGTTTCGATGCCTACGTCGCCGCCGCGTTCGACAAGCGTGGCAGTGGCCGACGGGGCTTTGCGGGCTACCTCGGCGTCGGCTTGCGCGCCATCGGCTCGTACGTGCCGCTGCGCTACACGATCACCATCGGTGATGCTCGGATCGAGTCCAGGGCCATTCTCGTCACGGTCGCTAACTCCGAGCAGTTCGGCAACGGTGCCCGCATCGCCCCTGGGGCGCGGGTTGACGACGGGCTCTTGGATCTGGTGGTGGTCGAAGAGCGTTCGCGGTGGCGGACGGTGGCGCAGCTGCCCAGACTGTTCACCGGGCAGGCCGACCGGATCCCCGGGTGCAGCATTCGTCGCATCGGCCGGGCGACCATCGAATCGCCCGAGCCGATGGTGTTCCATGTGGACGGCGAACCGATGGAGGGCGGCACGCGGATCGACGTCCGCGTGCACCCCGGGGCGCTGCGCGTCGCTATCAAGTAAGGACCCGGCCGCGCGCTCTTCGTGTCTCGTTCGGTCAGCCGAGCCGGACGACCCAGGCCTCGCGGATGGCAGGCACTTTTCTGAGGGCCCCGACGGCCGTGTCGAGCGCGCCGGGTGCGGCCGCGTCCTCGTCCACGTTGACGACGCCAATCGCACCGTGCTCGCCGCGGCCGAGCGCGAAGTTGGCGATGTTGACGCGGTGGCGGCCGAGAATCGTGCCGACCTCGCCGATGACGCCCGGTTGATCGTCGTTCGCGATGATGAGCATCGTCCCGCCGAGGGGCGCCTCCACTTTGACGCCGCGGACGCCGACCAGACGGAGGCCGTGCGGCTCGAATATGGTGCCCTCGACCCAGCGCTCGCCG
>JBEQUD010000151.1:0-7376 GCA_040349235.1 Acidobacteriota bacterium | reverse complement strand
GTACACGGTGGACGAGCACACGCTGCTGACGATCCGCAACCTCGAGCGGCTCCTCACCCCGTCCACGCCGAGTCGCGCGCGCTTCCGATCCCTGCTCCTCGACCTCGCCGAGCCCGAACTGCTGGTGCTCGCCCTGCTGTTCCACGATGTCGGCAAGTGGCGGGACGACAACCACGCCGTCGAGAGCGTGCGCATGGCGCAGGCGATGTTCGAACGGCTACAGCTGCCGGCGGCGTCCCGGGAGACGGTGGAATTCCTCATCCGCCAGCATCTGCAGATGTCGCTCGTCGCGTTCAGGCGCGACACCGAGGACCCGGACATCGTCAAGCGCTTTGCGGGCCTGGTCGTGAGCGAGGAACGCCTGAAGATGCTCTGCCTGTTGACGCTCGGAGACGTCGGGGCCGTCAGCCAGGGAACCCTCACGCCGTGGCGCGAAGAACTGCTGTGGCGGCTGTACGTCGATACGTACAACGACTTGACCCAGCGCTACGCCGACGATGTCATCAGCCGCAGCGAATCCGGCCTGGCGGATCTGCTCGCCGGGCGGCCCGCCGACATCACGGACGCCGAGATCGTCCGCTTCCTCGAGGGCCTGCCGCAGCGCTACCTGCAGCTCTTCTCGCGGGATGCCATCTACGCGCACGTGCGCCTGGCGCGGCACATCCCGCCCGACCACGTGCACGCCTTCCTCGAGCCGCGCGGCAACACATGGACCTTGACCGTGGCGACGCTGGACAAGCCGTTCCTGTTCTCGAATATCTGCGGGGTGCTGTCGTCCTTCGGCATGGACATCCTCCGGGGGCACGCCTTGACGAATCCGAACGGCCTGGTCCTGGACATCTTCCAGTTCACGGACCGCGATCACTTCCTCGCGCTGAACGCGGACGGCCAGGCGCGGGTGCTCCACACGCTGGAGGAAACGATTTCCGCCCGCGTGGACATCACCGCACGCTTGCGGGCGCGCGAACGTGGCATCCTGCACCGGCGGGTCTCCCGGTTTGCGCCCGTCATCCATACCGACAACCAGTCATCGCGGCGGTACACGATTCTCGATATCATCGCGAGCAACCAGATCGGCCTCCTCCACCACATCAGCCGCGTCGTGTCGCGGCACGGATGCGATGTGGACCTCGTGCTGATCTCGACCGAAGGCGAGAAGGCCATCGACGTGTTCCACATCACCCAGAAGGGCACCAAACTGACCGACGAGGCGCAGCGCGAGCTGATTGCCGACCTACAACACACGCTGGAGGAGACCGATGAAGCTCATTAAGGCGATCGTCCGCCCCAACAAGGTGGACGACGTCAAGGACGCGTTGGGCAAGATCAACATCTCGGGGATGACCGTGACCGAAGTGCGGGGCCACGGCAAGCAGAAGGGCCACACGGCCATCTACCGCGGGAAGGAATACAACGTCAGCCTGCTGCCGAAGATGCAGATCGAAACGGTCGTGCCCGACGCGGTCGTGGACGATGTCGTGAAGGCGATTATCCAGGCGGCCCGCACCGGCGAAATCGGGGACGGCCGGGTGTTCGTCACGGCCGTCGCGGGCAGCTACAAGATCCGCACGGGCGAGAGCGAAGCGCCCTAACCCCTCCCCAGCCAGCCGATGGCTCCGGGCTTCCCTGCGGAACACCCGGAGCCATGCGCCAGCCTTCGAACTGTTCTTTAACCTGCCTACTGCACCCGCGCCGGGTGCATCTCGACCACCCCAGCCACGGCCTGTCCTGGCGCGACCAGGCCGTGCGGCGCGGGCTCGTAGCCGTGGATCACGTACTCCGGGTACGCGATCATCCCGTGCTCGTGCAGGTCCAAACCTTCGAGTTCCCCCTCACGCGACACGCGGAGCGTGCCCGTGGCCTTCACGGAATACATCAGTACGACGGACGCGGCCAAGGTGGCCGCCACCACGGCGCCGCTGCCAATCGCCTGGGCCATGAGCTGCGCGGTGCCGCCGCCGTAGAACAGACCTTTGACGAGCGTGCTCGTGTCCACGCCGGTCGGCGTCGGCAGGCCGTAGGCGCCCGTGGCGAACAGCCCCAGCGACAGCGTGCCCCAGATCCCGCACACGAGATGGACGGGCACGGCGCCAATCGGATCGTCGATGCGGAGGTACTCGAGGGCGTCGGTCGCCCAGATGACGGCCACGCCCGCCACGAGGCCGATGAAGAAGGCGCCCGTCGGGCTGACCCAGTAGCAGGGGGCCGTGATCGCCACCAGGCCGGCGAGGAACCCGTTGGTCGTGAGGCCGAGGTCCCATTTGCCGACGCGCGCATACGCGTAGAAGAGCGCCGCCAGGCCTGCCGAGCAGGCGGCCATCGTGGTGTTGAACGACACGCGGCCGATGCCCTGCACGTCCATGGCCGACAGCGTGCTGCCGGGATTGAAGCCGTACCAGCCGAACCACAGAATCAGGCCGCCGACCGCGCCGAGGATGATGTTGTGCGGCAGCGGCGGGCCGCCGCCGTCGCGCAGGAAGACGCGGCCGAGCCGGGGCCCGAGCGCGATGGCACCGATGAGGGACACCGCGCCGCCAATGCTGTGGACGACGGTCGAGCCCGCGAAATCGCGGAACGCGACCGGCATCGTCGCCAGCCAGCCGTCCGGCCCCCAGCCCCAGTGCCCGATGATGGGATAGATGAAGCCCGTCACGCCAATGCTGTAGAGGATGTCCCCGACGAAGCCGCAGCGTCCGACCATCGCACCCGATGTGATGGTCGAGCACGTATCGGCGAAGGCGAACTGGAACAGCCAAAAGGCTAGGAGCGGCACGCCCGTCGTGCCGTAGGTGTCCGCAAGCCCCTTCAGGAAGAACCCAGTGGTGCCGATGAAGCCGTTCCCCGGCTCGAACATGAAGGCGAAGCCCCACGCCCAGAAGGTGACGCCGCAGATGCACGTGTCCACGATGCCCTCGACGAGGATGTTGATGGACTCGCGCGACCGGGCGAAGCCCGCTTCGAGCATCACGAACCCGACCTGCATGCCGAAAACGAGAAACGCGGCCACGAGCGTCCACATCGTGTTGATGGCGTTGATCTCCGGACCCGGTCCGGCCGGTGCCTGTGCGTGCACGGCCGGCGCCACGAAGATGCGCATGGCGGTAAGAAGCAGCACCAGGCCGATGGCCTTGCCGCCTGCGAGCGCGAGCACTTTCGCGCGCGTGTTGGTGTCGGCCACGGTGGCCAGTAGTCGTCGATACGTCCCGATAAGTCGCATGTCAGCCTCCCGATGTGATTTTCAGAAACCGCGCCCTCGACACGGCCTGGCGCGGAAGACACTCGTGGCGTGCACCGCCAGGCAGACAGCCGAGCGGCACCGGCACGGCGCCCAGATTCCCGAGGAACAGACGGATGGGGAGGGCCGCTCTAGAGGCGGAGAATGCGCGAGGGGATCTGGTGCTTGGAGGCTTCGTCCGGGGTTCCGGACTCCGCCATCCCGAGGAACACAGGCGCAAGGTGAGGCGCCACGGGGGCGGCGCCACACATCGCCACATCTTCTTCCGGGGTGGTCTTCGCCGCGAGGAGCTCGGCCTGCGGCGTGCGGAGATCCAGCTGGTGGCCTTTGAGGTCGTACGTCGCAAACGGAGCCGTAAATGGCAACCCAACGAGGCTCGCCAGCACCGTCGCGAAGAACACCCTGACCCGCACTCTCGTGACCACCGGAAACGATCCCTACAAGACTGACGCCAAACCCCGCAAGCCACCGCATCCCGGCGAGGCCAGGAATTTCCCAAGAAATTCCTGAAAGGCCGGCATCGGGGCGACTCTCACGCAGTAAACATAAATGTCGAAATTACATATTGCATTGACATTAATGTCTTAATCGTAAATACAGCTACACCTTGAAGCGCTGGTAGTCGATGGTGAGCTGCCGGACCTTGTAATTCAGCACCCGCTCCGTCGTGTCCAGCAGGCGTGCCGCCTTCGCCCGATTGCCCCGCGTGGTCTTCAACGCGTCCTGAATCAGATCCTTCTCGTACGCCTCCACCGCCTCCCGGAGAGACACCCGTGTGACCGTCCCCGACGACTCGGCGGTCTGGAGCGACGGCGGCAGATGATGCGCATGGATGACCTGCCCGTCGCAGACGAGGACGGCGCGTTCGAGCACGTTCTCGAGCTCGCGGACGTTGCCGGGCCAGTGATAGCTCATGAGCATATCGATAGCCGGCGTGGAGATGCGCTTGATGATCTTGTGATGCTCGCGCGACAGCTTCTCGAGGAAGTGGTCCGACAGCAGCAGCATGTCCGCTTTCCGCTCGCGCAGCGGCGGCACGAAGATGGTGAAGACGTTCAGACGGTAGTACAAGTCCTCGCGGAAGGTCCCATCGGTGATCGCCTTCTCGAGGTCCTTGTTGGTGGCGGCCAGCAGGCGCACGTTCGCCTTGATGGTTTCGGTGCCACCGAGGCGCTCGAACTCGCGCTCCTGCAGCACGCGCAGCAGCTTGATCTGCGTATTCAGGTTGATGTCGCCGATTTCGTCCAGAAACAGCGTGCCGCCTTCGGCCAGCTCGAAGCGGCCCTTCTTGCGGGCTTCGGCCCCCGTGAAGGCGCCGCGCTCGTGGCCGAACAACTCCGACTCGATGAGCGTGTCGGGCAGCGCCGCGCAGCTGACCTTCACGAACGGCTTCTTCGCCCGCAGCGAGTTGTAGTGGATGGCGTGGGCGATGAGCTCCTTGCCCGTCCCCGACTCACCGCGGATGAGGACGGTGGTGTTGGTGCCCGCCACCTGTGCAACCTGCTCGTACATCTGCCGCACCGGCCCGCTCGTGCCGATGATGTTCGAGAAATCGTACCGCTCGCGGAGCTCCTGCCGGAGGTGGGTGTTCTCGTCCTCGAGGCGTCTACGATCCTCCTCGATGAGGCGCTGAATCTTGATGGCCTGCGCCAGCATGGACGCGACGACCCCGAGGAATTTCGCGGCGCGGTCGTAATCCCGATCGGGTTTGAACTTCAGGTCCACCGAGAGCGCGCCGATCGCCTTGCGGTTCAGGGTAATCGGCACGCACACGAAGCTGAGCTCCTGGTCGGGCAGTTCCGGCCGCTTCGACGCCCGGTGCAGCAGCAGCGGTTCGCTGCTGGCGCGCGGCACGACGACGGGGCGCCCGGTCTCGACCACGCGACCCGTAATCCCCTCGCCGACCCGGTACTTCACCGGCGCCCCGGCCTTCTCGAGGCCGTCCGATGCCTCCACGCGGAGCTCGCCGCCTTCGTGCAGCAGGGTCACGATACCGCGTATGGCCCCATGGTGCCGGGCCAGGATCTCGAGGACGTTGTGCATGGCCGACTTGAGGTTCAAGGTGCCGGACAACGCCTGACTGACCTCGAGGAGCGACGACAGTCGCCGGATTTCGGGAGCCTGCCCGTCGCTCGAGGGGGACTTACGCGGTTTCGGTAGAGTGCTCATCGGATTTGATCCTACGTCAATGTTAGTAGGCGAATTTCAATTAACAATTATGTCAGAATACCAAAACGACACGGCCGACTGATTTTACAAATCCTCAGAAACAGGCCTATATCCACGCGTCCTGCCGACGGCCGCCCAACCCCCGCCAATTCTCCTGCAAGCGCCGTGCGTGTTCCTGTCGCGCGGCATTCCTACTGTGCTGTCAACTGCTCCGGCGTATTCGACAGCTTTGTTCCCATGCGCCAGCAGCCGCGCAAGGCGCGGACGGCGCCCGTAACCCCGCGAAATCAGGCCTGTTCCTGCCAGAACCCGCGCCGGGGCCACCGGCGATCGCGGGCGGAGCGCGTCTTGCTCCTATCGGGCTATGGGACACCACACAGCACCAACCAACGCCACCGCGCGAGCAGGGCCACGAGCCAGGGCCCTTCACGCACCGTTCACGCCGCCGACACTACCGCGTCACCACCGACCCGTAACGTGGGGACAGACCATGAAGGCACTGTTCTCTGTCCTGCTGCTGGCCCTGTTCGCCGGAACCGTTCCTGCCTTCGGCGACGACGCCCTGCCACTCCGACACGTCCGCGCCGAGAACGAGGCCCTTCGCGCGCTCGTCGAAGACGGCGGGCGGCGGTCGTCAACGCTGAGCGCGCTCATCGAACGCCTCGATCGCTCGGACGTCTTCGTCTACGTCGAACACCAGCGCCTGCCGCCCAGTCTGAACGCACGGCTCACGCTGCTCGGCGCGAGCGGAGGGTGGCGCTACGTCCGGGTGCAGCTGGATTGCCGTGGGATGCTGCTCGAACAAGTGGCGAGGCTGGGGCACGAACTCCGGCACGCGGTGGAGATTGCCGATGCCCCGACCGCGGTCGGCCCTGCATCCATCCAGGACCTCTACGGCCGGATCGGCTTCCCCATCGACACGAGCCACGAGCGCTTCGAGACGCAGGACGCGATTGACGCCGGCCGGCGCGTGTACCAAGAGGTCCTGTCGCACGCGGCGACCCTCGCCGCCCGCTGACGAGAGCCCCGCGGGCTGTCAGCCCTAACGCCGGGCGACGAGCCCGGGGGCCCCGAAGACGGCGTCGAGTGTCAGGTCCCGGAAGAGGGACCGCGCCTTGGCGAAGGGAGCGCCGCCGGCAGCGAGCAGACGCGCGAGCAGTAGGTGCGCCTCCAGAAGATCGACGCCGGACGACACGCCGTCCACCGCGCCGAGGGCCTCCTGCGCGCGCTCGGCAAACGCCGACGTCACCGCGTCGTGATAGACGAGCGCGGTGCCCGCGTAGTGCGCCGGGCCCCAGCGCCATGGGTGCGCGGGCGGCCTGACGGCGGGATCCACGGCGTAGCGCTCCAGGTACTGCAGTGCGCCGTCCACCACGAGCCTCAATTCGTGGTCGAGGGACGCGAACTGCCACGATTCCCCACGCGCCGCACGCCCCGACATCAGCGCATCGCTCCAGACAAACCGACTGTCGGATGCAAGGTCGATCGACACGCGCTGCTCGAGGCTGGCGTGGGCGAACGGGATGGTGGCGTCCCAATGGCAGTGGAGCTCGCCCCCCGGTTCGACGTGGTAGCGGCCGTGGACGACGGCGGGCACGCCGTCAACCGCGGGATGGACCTGGAGCGCGGACTGCGAGACGAGAAGGACGCGCGCGCCGGGCCCCACCGAGACGCGTTGCTCGAGCACGTCGCCGCCAAAGATGCCGGGCGCCGAGCAGACCAGGATCATGTAGGCGGCGCCGGCCGCGTCAAAGAGCCGGCCGAGGCGGAGCGGCGGCTCGGCATAGCCGTCCGCCAGAACCGTGCGTCCCTCCCTGGACTCGAACCTCAGCTCCAGCCGCGCGTGCCGCCCGATGGCGGCGGCCGCGCGACCGTCGCGCGCTAACTCTCGTAGAGCAGGTCGTGTCGAATCCACGCCACCACATCCTGGAGCCCCGATCCGCTCTTCAGATTCGTGAAGAGGAACGGACGC
>JBEQUD010000149.1:0-4479 GCA_040349235.1 Acidobacteriota bacterium | reverse complement strand
CGGTAATGGGCCCGCGCCCACTCCACCGTGCTGGCGGCTGCGCGGTCCACCTCCGTCGGCGCAGCGTGGAACCGCTCGCGAAACCGCCGGTCGTCCACGACGAACGGCTCGTCCCACTGATAGGCCATCTCGTCGAGCTCGCGCATCATCGGCACGGCGAGCGCCGCCGTCTTCAGCACCCAGCGCGGAATCTGCGCGACCTCGAGCGACCGTCCCGACGTGCGTGCGAGGCGGGCCACCAGGTTGCGCAACGTGTCCGGCGGCGCGCAGGGCAGCATCCACGGGCGCCCGAAGGCGTCCGCGTCCGCGGAGCCGAGCGCCATCAATCCCGCGGCGACATCCGGAATGTAGTGATACGTGTGGACGGCGTCGAGCGGGAAGGGGGAATACGCGGTCTTTCCGGCCAGCGCCCGCGGCCAGAAGAAATCGCCGAGCCCGGTCTGCGTGCCATCGGGCCCGTAGAAGTCCGATGCGCGACCGGACGTGGCCAGGACATCGCCGCGCCGGTGGGCATCGAACAGGCGCGTCGCGGCCGCCGCGCGGATTTCGCCTTTGCGGCTGCACGGCTGCATCGGCGTGTCGTCGTCGAGCATCCGTCCGTTCGGGCGTCCGAGCATGTAGAGGTTGTCGAGCACCACGAGCCGCGCCTTCGCCTTCGCCGCGGCGGCAATCACGTTGTCCATGTAGCGCGGCACGACGTCGGCCCAGACCCGACTGTCGTACGGCGGGTTCATGCAGTGGTAGACGGCGAACGCGCCCCGCGCGGCCTCCGCGCAAAAGGCCGGGTCGGCCGCGTCCCCGAGCACGACCTCGGCCTGCGCCAGCGCGCTCGTGGCCGACCGCTTCGCGATCCGCACGCGCTTGCCGCCGGCCAACAGGAGCCGGGCAAGTGTGCCCCCCACTTGCCCGGCCCCGAAAACGACGTGCAGGTCTGGAGTCATCCGTGTCGCTACAATCCCCACTCCCAGCCTACGTGTACGGAGGCGTTGGGGGCGAACTTTTCGACGGTGTAGTTCGTGCCACGCACCGACGTCTCCCCGGAAACCACTCTGTTGTAGGTATAGGCCGCGGTCGGATAGACGTAGAAGTGCTTCCCGAAGTGAAGATAGTAGCCACCGGTCAGGCCAACGCTCAATGGGCGAAACGTCGTTTCGCCGTTCAGCCGGTCGGACCGCAGCCGCCAGTTCTGATTGAGCAGCACCGCACCCAACGCCGGACCGCTCTTCATCGGTCCGCGAAAGCGGTATGTCGCCCGCAAGACTTGCACCGACGTCACGGTGGCCTTCCACTGGGCGGCGTCGTAGTTGCCATCGCCCTCGAGGAGGAAGCTCGGCACGTCGTAGCGCCCCACGCCAAAGGCCACTTGGAACCCATTGGGCAGCGACACATTGACGATACCCGAGTAGCCCGAGATAAAGAATGAAAGGATGTCGGATTCGACCGCGATGGACGCGCGCTGTTCAGGGGCCGCCGGTTCAGCCGAGGGCGGGGTTTGTGCGGAGGCAAGGGAAGTCACGGCAAGTGCCAAGGCGAAAGCCAGGGCGACGAGCCTGCGGGTAGAAATGCGAACCATAGGACACCTCATTGTGCTGGCGGGATTTTGATAAGGAAGTCGTAATGGTACCACGCCGCGCAGGTCTCGGCTTCTACCTGCCCCCACCGGCGGAGCGGGCCTGCCGGGGCGCCTCGCCCTGGATGTGGCGGAGTAGACTCTGGCAGGGACTCCTGGCATGACCTTCGGACGCACTTGGCTGGCGGAATGGCCGCTCGACCCCGACGTGACGTACCTCAACCACGGCACTGTCGGGGTGACGCCGCGGCGCATCCTCGACGTGCAGCGGCAGATTCGCGACGACATCGAGCGGCAGCCGAGCCGTTTTCTGAACCGCGAGATGTCCGCCCCGTCGTTCAATACGACGCGCGTACCGGCGCCCCGCCTGCGCGCCGCCGCGGCTGTCGTGGCGCCGTTTCTTGGCGCCCGCGCGGACGACCTGGTATTCGTCGATAACGCGACGTCGGGCGCGAACGCGGTGCTCCGCTCGTTCCCGCTCGAGCCGGGCGACGAGATTCTCGTGACCGACCTCGGCTACGGCGCCGTCACCAATGCCGCGCGCTTCGTCGCGCGCACGGCCGGCGCGACCGTGCGTACCGTCACGATGCCGCACCTGCCCACCGCTGCCGGCCTGACGGCGGCAGTCGTGGGTGCGGTCGGGCCGCATACGCGCCTGGCGATCGTCGATCACATCACGGCGCAGAGCGCGCTCGTCCTGCCGCTTGCGGACATCGCCGCGGGCCTGCACGGGCGCGGGGTGGCCGTGCTCGCCGACGGTGCACACGCCCCTGGCGCGATTGCGCTGGACGTGCCCGCGCTCGGCGTGGACTGGTATGTCGGCAACCTGCACAAGTGGGCGTGGGTGCCGCGGAGCAGCGGCATCCTGTGGGCGGCGCCCCTTCGACAGGCCGGCCTGCACCCGGTCGTGATTTCCTGGGGGCTCGATCGCGGCTTCACAGCGGAGTTCGACACGCCCGGCACGCGCGATCCATCCCCGCACCTCTCTGCGCCGGCGGCGCTCGCGCTCTTCGATGAGTGGGGCCTCGACGCGGTGCGCCGCTACAACCACGAGCTCGCGTGGACCGGCGCCCACCGGCTGGCGTCGAAATGGCAGACGCCGTTCGAGACGCCGGAGGCGCTCGTCGGCACGATGGCGGCGGTGGAAGTGCCCGCCGCGCTCGGCTCGTCGCCTGAAGACGCCCAGCGGCTGCGCGACGCGCTGCTCGTCGAGGACGGCATCGAGGTGCAGATGCACGAGTATCGCGGCGCCATCCGCGCGCGCATCTCCGCCCAGATTTACAATGACATGACGGACATCGAGCGGCTTGGCGAGGCCGTCGCCAGGCGCGCCGCGACCGCCTGACGCGAAGCTGCTCATGGACGGAACTCAATAAGATGAGCAAATCTACTCAATTCGATGAGGACGAGGGGGCAACGGTTCGAGCGTAGGCAGGCAGGCCCGCCCTCCCCTCACCGTCGAGGCTGGCCGCATCACGCTTCAACGGCTCTTCGTGTTGGAGGCGCAGCGGAAGAGCTTCGCGTTCGAGTCGATGCTTGCAAGCCAGTGGTCTGGCGCGCCGGCTCGCCCGACTCAAGCAGAGCGGCTACCCCGTGCATATCCTGTATCTGTGGCTGCCCACTGCGGACCTGGCCCTGGCGCGCGTCGCGGAGCGGGTTCGAGCGGGAGGGCACGACGTACCCGCGCAAGCCGTCCGACGACGGTTCGACCGCGGCCGACACAACTTCTTCACGTTGTACCGGCCGCTGGCGGATGCGTGGCGTCTCTACGATGCCACAAGACCCTCAAGGGACTCGCCGGCGAAGGAGGTTGGGCCCGGTGGCTGAGTGCACGCATCACGGCATCGAGCACGAGGTCGAGGTCCTTGCCTGCGCCCTCCGCCAGAAAGCGACCTCGAGTTGGCTCTGGCCATCAAACGCAATCGAGAGCGCGACATTGAGACGGAATCGGCCTTTGGTTTCGGGGAGTGTCTCGAGCCGTCGGAAGAGAAACGCCTCCGTCGCGCTCCGAGCTCGGTTCACGCCGTCGCCGTCCTCGGGGAACCTGCGAGCGGCGTGCACGAACAGGCTCGCCGGGCGTATCCACTCCGTCTCGGACCAGTCGGCGGACACTGCCTGAGTTGGCCTTGTCGAAGTCGGCGGCGAGCAGGTAGCACGATTCGTCCGGGAGCAGCGGGTACACGCCGGCGACGAACGGCTGGTGGTGGTCGTCCTCGCCAGAGAGATGCCAGCGAATCACGTCATCCGTCACGGGTAGGAATCGGCGGTGCTGGCACTCGGCGCACTTGATTCGTGGCTTCTCACAGATGCCGCGGACCCATTCGTTCGAGCACGCCGGCGCGTATCCTGATTTCCCAGTCTTGCGCCTGTTGGGCATATTCTGGGGCACCGTCAGCGCCTTCGACATGCACGCCGCCCTTTCCATCAACGAATTCGTGCCCATTTGACGGGCTCCACATCGACTGTGCCCAAAACTGTGCCCACGCGATCAGCAAGAACGCGCCATTTTCCTCAATGTTTTCGCGAAGGCGGATCTACAAAAACAGCCGCCTCAAATCCGCGGAACGGACGATCGCGGAAACGCCTGTTTTTCGTATACTTACAGGGTCCGGTGAGGTGGCCGAGCGGCCGAAGGCGGCGGTTTGCTAAACGGAAATCCGTCTCTCGGACATCTTCGATTTTCCTCCTAAATCCTTCCGTTCCTTTCACTTCATCGATCAGGCGACTTGGCTGCCGTTGGCTCTGAAGACGCTGTTTGGCGCGTCGCAGGGACAATCGTGGGGACAGTTCCACCACGCGACAAGTGTCGCGGCCATTGCTCCGGAATGGCTGTTCTCAGTCAACCATCTGCGTGACGTCTTCCGATCGAATTGTCGAAACTAGCTGAAAGAACGGCCGCTTCAAGAAGA
>JBEQUD010000129.1:0-4649 GCA_040349235.1 Acidobacteriota bacterium | reverse complement strand
CATCCGTCCGGTCCGTCCCGGCCGTCCGCGGTCGGGTGATCGATGCGTCGGGGGCTGCCGTGCCGAACGCGGTCGTTCGGCTCGAGGTGTCGGGTGCTGCCGTCGGCGAGACGAGGACGTCGGGTGAGGGGCGCTTCGAGCTGAACATGCGTCCGTCGGAACAGGCGCGTCTGGTTGTCACGGCCGCGGGGTTTGCAGAGGTTGCCCTGGCGCTCGACGCGTCCGCACGAGACGTCGTGGTCACCTTGCAGCCGGCGCCGTTCTTCGAGGCGGTCAACGTGACGTCGTCGCGCGCGGACGTGCCCCGTGCCGACCCGACCGCGACGGTGACGGTGTTCTCCGCGGCCGATCTCTCGGCGTCCGCGCCGGCCACCCTCGACGACGCGCTGAAGGTGGTGCCCGGTTTCACGCTCTTTCGCCGCACGTCGTCCCGGGTCTCGAACCCGACCGCGCAAGGCGTCTCGCTGCGGGGCCTCGGGGGGACGGGCGCGAGCCGCGCGCTCGTCCTCGCGGACGGTGTGCCGCTCAACGATGCGTTTGGCGGGTGGGTCTACTGGGACAAAGTGCCGCAGGTGGCCATCGACCACGTCGAGGTGCTGCGCGGCAGCGGCAGCGACCTGTATGGCGCGGATGCGGTCGGGGGCGTGGTCCACGTGCTGACATGGCAGCCACGCCGTCCATCCGTTCGCGCGGTGCTCGAGGGCGGAAGCCTGGCGACCGCACGCGCCTCTGCCTATGGCGGCGGCCGAAGCCGGGGGTGGAGCTACAGCGGCGGCGGCGACTGGTTCGGCACCGACGGCTACGTCACCGTTGCGACCCAGCAGAGCCCCGGCATCGCGCCGCGTGGCGCGGTGGATACGAAAGCGGGGTCGCATCACCGCATGGGGCTGGCGTCCGGCGGATATCAGGCCGCCAATGGATGGCGGGTCGCCGTGCGCGGCACCGTCTTCTCCGAGGATCGGCAGAACGGGACGCCGGCCACCATCAACACCACCGATGCACGCCAGGGCTCGGGCAGTCTCGCGGGCGGCCTGTGGGGCGGGCTGTTGTCGGCGACCGCGTTCGGCGGGACGCAGGACTACTACCAGACGTACTCGTCGGTGGCCGCTGACAGGAATGCCGAGTCCCTCAATCGGACGCAGACCGTGCCGACGCGGGTCGTCGGCGTCAGCGGCCAGTGGGTACGACCGCTGGGGCGCGTCACGCTGCTCGTTGGCGGCGAGGGGCGATCCGTCACCGGTACCACGATCGAAACGCCGTACGCCCAGGGGCGGGCGCTTGCGACCACCCAGGCTGGCGGAACGCAGCGCCTGGGGTCCGCGTTCGCACAGGCCACCTGGAACGCGAGCGACGCGCTGACGGTGACGGTCGGCGCCCACGGTGACGGCTGGCACTCCGAGTCGCCGTTCACGGGCTACAACACGACCCTCGGCGCGTTCAACCCTCGCGCGGCGTTCGCCTATCGCCTGGGGACGACGGGGTTCTCGCTGCGCGCGTCCGCATACCGGGGCTTCCGGGCGCCGACGCTCAACGAGCTGTATCGCGGCTTCCGGTCGGGGAATACGGACACCCAGCCGAACGAAGCGCTCGAGCCCGAACGTCTCAGTGGCGGCGAGGCCGGGCTCCTCTATGCGCGCGGCCGCGGCTCTGTCCGCGTGACCGGGTTCTGGAACGTCCTCGACAGTGCGATTACGAACGTCACGCTCACGAGCACGCCCCAGCTCATCACGAAGCAGCGGGCGAACGCGGACAGGGTGGACGCGACCGGTGTGGAGTTCGAGAGCGATTTGCGCCTGCCGGCGTCGTTCTCCGTGTCGTTCGCCAGCGCGATCGTCGATTCGCGCTACGAGGGGAACACGAGCCTCCGCGGCAACCGCGTGCCGCAGGTGCCGTCGTACAACGCCGCCCTCAGCCTCCGCTTCAGCCGGGCCGGATGGACGGCAAGCAGCCAGGTGCGCGTGACCGGCGCCCAGTTCGAAGACGACTTGAACGTGTTCACGCTGCGCCGCGCCACGGTGACGGACGTCATGGTCGGCCGCGCCGTCGGCCGCTGGCTGACCGCGTTTGTCGCTGTCGAGAACGCATTCGACACGCTGTACGACGTCGGGCGGACACCGACGCTGACGACCGGGCTCCCGCGTGCGGCACGGGCGGGCGTGCAGATTGCGGCGCCGTGACGCGAACCGGCTATCGCACCATCGCGGCGTGGCCCTGCAAAAGATGGCCGGCCGGGTTCGAAAATGCCTGCTAGAATCGCGCCTCGTCATCCGTCGAGGGGGCTTTCATGAAACGAATGTGGTTGATGGCCGTGCTGCTCGCGGCCTCGTCGCCAGCCGGCCGTGCGCAGGAGCCGATGCCCGCCGTCGGCGCGCAGGGGTCGCCGCTTGCGCTGGCGGCGCGCCTGGAGCTTGATTACCGCATCGTCCCCAACGTCACCTACCAGACCGCCAGCAACTGGGAGGCCAAGCTCGACCTCTACGTGGCGCGCACGCCGCTCGCACCGCGTCCGACGATGGTGTTCATCCACGGCGGCGGGTGGCGGGGCGGGTCGAAGGAGTCGAAGGCGCTCGCGATTCTCCCGTACCTCGACATGGGCATGAACGTGGTGAACGTGGAGTACCGGGTGCAGCGGGTGGCGCCGGCACCGGCGGCGGTCGAGGACTGCCGCTGCGCGCTGCGCTGGGTCATCCAGCACGCGAAGGAATATGGGATCGACGTCAATCGTCTCGTCGTCTCAGGCGAGTCGGCCGGCGGCCACCTCGCCCTGACGACCGGCATGCTGCCCGCGGCCGCAGGTCTCGACCGGCAGTGTCCCGGCCCTGACAATCTGAAGGTCGCGGCGATCGTGAACTGGTACGGCATCTCGGACGTGAACGAGCTGCTCGAAGGTCCGAACCTGAAGACGTACGCCGTGGGGTGGCTCGGCAGCGCACCAGACCGGGAGCAGATTGCCAGGCGCGTGTCCCCGATCGCGTACGTGCGTGCCGGGTTGCCGCCCATCCTGACGATCCACGGGGATGCCGATCCGACGGTTCCGTACCAGCAGTCCGTGCGGTTACACAACGCGCTCACCGACGCGGGTGTGCCGAACGAGCTGATGACGATGCCTGGCGGCAAGCACGGCTTTGACTGCTGCACGTTCCCGCAGCGGGCATCGGCGTACGTGAAGATCCGCGAGTTCCTGACGCTCCACCATGTCCTGGACGGATCGACAGCGTCCGGTGCGGGGGATTCGTTGCTCGCGTGGACGGCGCGCCTCGAAAACGACTATCGCATCGTGCCGAATATTACGTACCTGACCGCCAGCAACTGGGAGGCGAAGGCAGACATGTACGTCACGCGGACGCCCGGCACGCCGCGTCCGACGCTGCTGTTCATTCATGGCGGCGGATGGACGCACGACTCGAAGGACCGGCGCAACTTTGTCATCCTGCCCTATCTCGACATGGGGATGAACGTCATCAGCATCGAGTACCGGCTCGCCCCCGTGGCGCCGGCGCCCGCCGCGGTCGAGGACTGTCGCTGCGCGCTGCGGTGGGTGATTGAGCATGCGAAGGAGTACGGTGTCGACGTGAACCGCATCGTCGTGGCCGGCGACTCCGCGGGTGGTCACCTGGCGCTGACAACGGGCATGCTGCCTGCCTCCGCGGGCCTCGACCGGCAGTGTCCGGGCGCGGACAACCTGAAGGTCGCGGCGATCCTGAACTGGTATGGCATTTCTGACGTGAACGAACTGCTCGATGGGCCCAACACGCAGGCATACGCCGTGTCCTGGCTCGGGAGCGCGCCGGACCGCGAGGCGATTGCGAAGCGCGTCTCGCCCATCACGTATGTCCGTGCCGGGCTGCCGCCGGTCCTGACGGTTCACGGCACGGTGGATCCGGCGGTGCCGTATCCCCAGACGGTGCGGTTCCACCAGGCGCTCACCGCCAGCGGCGTGCCGAACGAACTGCTCACGATGCCTGGCGGCCGGCACGGGTTTGAATGCTGCACGCTGGCGCAGCGTACGAACGCCTACGAGAGGATTCGCGAGTTTCTGACACAGCATCACGTGCTCGGGGCATCAGCGGGTGGTGCGACGACACCGGCTTCGACGTCAACACGTCCTTAAAGAAGGGGAGGATTCCATGATCGTCGTCCGCAACTGCTTTGTGGCCAAACCCGGGAACGCCAGCAAGCTCGCCGCCCAGTTCAAGGCGGCCGCCGCCACGGCCAAGATTCCGAACCACCGCGTGCTCACCGACCTGACCGGCGACTTCAACCGCGTCATCCTCGAGTACGAGGTCGAGAACATCGGCGAGTTCGAGGCCCGCATGAAGGACTACGCCACGAACCAGGAATTCCGCGAGAAATTGAAGGGCTATACGGAGCTCTACGTCACCGGCACTCGGGAAATTCTGCAGATCGCGTGAGCATGGGTGCGCAGACGATCTTGACTGACGACGCACTGCGGACCCAGATTGCGGACTTTCTGGCCTGGCGCGAGGCCCACGCGGGGTTCGACGATGTGGTCAAGCGGATGCCGGCGCGCCTGCGTGGCGCCGTGCCCAAGGGGTTCGCGCACTCCGTCTGGCAGGTCGTCGAGCATATGCGCATCGCCCAGCGCGATATTCTGGACTTCTGTCGGAACGCGAATTACCGGGAGAAGA
>JBEQUD010000125.1:0-3075 GCA_040349235.1 Acidobacteriota bacterium | reverse complement strand
CCCCAGCCCCGGCGGACGCCCGGTCCGTTCGCGAAACGCCGCAACCGCAGGCGCCATCTCGGCGCGAATCGCCTGCGCAACCGCTACGCCGTCCAACCGCTGCGCGGCCATTACGAGCGGGGCCCCGCCCCGGCGGGCGCCGCGGGCATCCGCGCATCGCTCACGGCGAGCACACGAGAATCCCGTTCGTGGCTGGCCGGCGTTGCTTTTCCGTCCAATACTCCCGGTATTCTCCGTCGTCGCGCCTGGCCAACCGGGCGCCTCGCCGCCCTCCGTGCCACGCCCCCATTTATGAGATGGGTTCTCGTGTGGCGGCGATAGCTCGAGGACACGGGCGCGGTCACGCCGAAATTATAGCGTGAGGCGGTCGAGGTAGGCGCGGACGCGACCCGTCGGATCCCCCGTGCGCAGGAGATCCCCAATCACCGCGACGCAGTCCGCACCGGCCGCGAGTACGTCGGGGGCGGAGTCGATCGTGATGCCCCCGATGGCGACGAGCGGGCGCCGACGCGCGCGCGATTGCCTGGCCGCCTCGCGAACCGCGTCGAGACCGATGGCCTCGTAGCCGGTGGCCTTGGTGCTCGTGCCGAAGACAGGGCCGACGGCTACGTACGTCACCGGTTGCTGGAGCGCGTCGTCGAGTTGCGCCGGGGTGTGCGTGGACAGTCCCACAACCGCGTCGGGGCCGAGAAGGGTCCGCACGCTGGACGCGTCGAGATCGTCCTGGCCGACGTGCACCCCGTCCGCCGCGGCCAGCCGCGCGACGTCGGCGCGGTCGTTCACGACGACCACGGCCTGGCACCGACGGGACAGTGCGACCACCGCCGTGGCCAGGTCGAGCAGCGCGGCGCTGGACGCGTGCTTGGCCCGAACCTGCAGGAGCCGGGCGCCGCCGTCGAGAAACGCCGCCGCCAGATCCAGCGGCGACCAGTCCGCCTGCGCCGCGACATCCGCGTCAACGATCGCCATGAGCGGCGACGGTGGAAACGGGGGGCTCACGCGGGGCCCGGTCGCCACCCGTCAGACAGCTTCGGCAAGGCGATCGGGGCGCGGCCGGGCAATCAATCGGTCCATGAACGAGGTACTGAGCCGGCCGGCGACGAACTCCGGATCGTTCAGGATGCGGAGGTGCAGCGGAATGCTGGTCTTGATGCCTTCGATGACCGTCATCTCGAGCGTTCGCCGCATCCGCGCAATGGCCTCCTGCCGGTCGCGGCCATGCACGATGATCTTCGCGATCATCGAGTCGTAGTACGGCGAAATCGTGCAATCGGCGTGCGCAAATGTCTCGATGCGCACGCCGGGGCCACCCGGCACGCTGAACACCTGGATGAGCCCGGGCGAGGGCACGAACGTCTCGGGGTCCTCGGCGTTGATGCGGCACTCGATGGAGTGCCCCGTGAACGTCACCTCGCTCTGCTTGAACGACAGCCGCGCGCCCGCCGCGAGGCGGATCTGCTCCTTGACGATGTCGATGCCCGTCACCATCTCGGTCACGGGATGCTCGACCTGCAGGCGGGTGTTCGCCTCCATGAAGTAGAACCGGCCGTCGGGATCCATCAGGAACTCGAACGTGCCGGCGTTCGTGTACTGCACCGCCTTGGCCGCGTCGATGACGATCGCCCCCATCCGCCGGCGCATCTTGTCGCTCAAGGCGGGCGATGGCGATTCCTCGACGAGCTTCTGATGGCGCCGCTGGATCGAGCACTCGCGCTCGCCGAGGTGAATGACCGAGCCGAAGCGGTCGCCGAGGATCTGGAACTCGATATGGCGAGGCGACTCGACGTATTTCTCGATGTACACGTCGCCGTTGCCGAACGCTGCCTCCGCCTCGCGCTGCGCGGTCTTGAACGCGTGCGGCAGTTCACCCGACGACCGCACCACGCGCATGCCCCGACCGCCGCCGCCGTTGGTGGCCTTGATGATGACGGGATAGCCGATGGCCTTCGCGGTTTTCGCCGCCTTCTCCTCGGATTCGATGGGCCCGTCGCTGCCGGGGAGGATCGGCACGCCGGCCTTCTTCATCACGCGCCGGGCGCGCGCCTTGTCGCCCATCAGGCGAATCACCTGGGGGCTCGGCCCAATGAAGGTGATGTGGCAGGCCTCGCAGACCTCGGCCAGATACGCGCTCTCGGAGAGGAACCCGTAGCCGGGATGGATGGCGTCGGCGCCCGTAATCTCCGCCGCGCTGATGACGGCGGGCACGTTCAGGTAGCTGTCCGCGCTCCTGGCCGGGCCGATGCACACGTCCTCGTCCGCGAACCGCACGTGGAGCGAGTGCTCGTCGGCCTGCGAATAGACCGCGACCGTCTTGATGCCGAGCTCGCGGCACGCATAGATGACCCGAAGCGCCACCTCGCCGCGATTTGCAATGAGGATTTTCTTGAACATGGTGACGTGGAGACGCCCGCCGCGGCCAGCCGGCTACTTGATCCGGATGGCGAACAGACGCTCGCCGTACTGCACCGGCTGCCCGCTTTCGACGAAGACGCTGACGACTTCGCCGTCATACTCCGAATCGATCTCGTTCATGAGCTTCATCGCTTCGATGATGCAGAGCACGTCGCCCTTCCGCACCGTCGAGCCCGGCTCGACAAACGAGGGGGCCCCGGGCTCGGGCGAGCGATAGAACGTGCCCACGATCGGCGAGGCGACTACGACGAGACCCACATCGGCTTCGTCTCGGCCGGCCGCCGCCGGCGGAAACCCGCTCGCGCCACGCTCGCCGCCGCCCGCGGCCGCGCCTGCGGCTGCTGACAAAGGCTGCGGGGGCGGGACGCTGTCGGGCGCGATCGGGCCGCCCCGCGCGTCTTTCCGCAGTCTTATCCGCAAGCCGTCGTTCTCGAGTTCGAACTCCGACAACCCGTGGTCCTGGAAAAGATCCAGGATCTGCTTCAGCTGGTCGATGTTGATGGTCACAGTTCCTGTAGCTCGGTCGTCACGTTGGTCAAAAGGTCCACGCCATCGGCCGTGACGAGCACGTCGTCCTCGATCCGGACGCCACCCCACTCTGGCAGATACGCGCCCGGCTCGATCGTGAAGACCATGCCGGGGAGCCCGGATTCGTCCCGGGTA
>JBEQUD010000103.1:0-8201 GCA_040349235.1 Acidobacteriota bacterium | reverse complement strand
GTGGCGTCCTCCGACACGAAGGTCCTGATTACGGGCGAGACCGGCGTCGGGAAGGAGATCGTCGCGCACACCATCCATGCCCGTGGTCCGCGCGCCAACATGCCGTTTGCCCCCGTCAACTGCGCCGGCCTGCCGGAAACTCTTCTGGAATCAGAGCTGTTCGGGCACGTCAGGGGAAGCTTCACGGGCGCCTATCGGGACAAGCCGGGCAAGCTCGAGACTGCCCACATGGGCACGGCGTTCCTCGACGAGATCGGCGAGATGACGCTGCGGATGCAGGGCCTGCTGCTGCGCTTCCTCGAGACCGGTGAACTGCAGAAGGTGGGCGTCGATGGCCGGGGCCGCCACGTCAACGTGCGCGTGATTGCCGCCACCAACCGGAACCTGCGTGAGATGATCACGCAGGGCACGTTCCGCGAGGATCTGTTCTACCGCTTGAACGTGATTCACATCGTCGTGCCCCCGCTGCGGGAACGGCGGGAAGACATCGCGGAACTGACCGAGCACTTCCTCTCGCACTTCACGGCCGGGGATCATTCGCCGATTACCGGCGTCGCACCGGATGCGATGCGGGCCCTCACGGCGTACTCGTGGCCGGGAAACGTGCGGGAGCTCGAGAACGTCATCGAACGCATTGTCGTAACGGTGCAGCACAGCACGATCGAGGTCAGCGACCTGCCGGCGGAGATTCGCGGGCACGACACGGTCGCCATCCGGCCCAAACGCGAACGTCGCCGAACCGTCGCAGACGACCTGTACAAGAGGCTCATCGAACAGCGGGAATCCTTCTGGTCCACGGTCTATCCGCTCTTCATGGAGCGGGAGATTACCCGCGCCAACGTCCGCGAAGTCGTCCGCCGGGGTCTCGAGGAAGCACGCGGCAACTACAAGATCGTCGCCCGTCTGTTCAACATGGAACCGCGCGATTACAAGCGCTTTTTGAACTTCTTACGCAAACATGACTGCCAGATCCCATACAAAGACTACCGATAGCACGGCGCGGCCGATGTCTGCTCTTGCGGCGCTCGTCGCCTCGGCCATGATGGTGGTGGGGGCGCTGACGCTGCCTGTCGGGGCACAGGCACCGCAGCCCGCGGCGCCGAGCGCAGCCGCGGCCCAGGCGCCCGCAGGCCCTCCGGGCGTCGTGCCGCCACCGGACTACGTGATCGGCACCGAGGACGTGCTGTCCATCCGGTACTGGCGCGACAAGGACATGTCCACGGACGTGACCGTCAGGCCCGATGGCAAGATCACCGTGCCGCTCCTGAACGAAGTGCTGGCAGCGGGCCTGACGCCGACCCAGCTCCGGGACCGGCTCATGGAGGACTCGAAGAAATACATCGAGGACCCCAACGTCTCGGTCGTCGTGCTGACGATCAACAGCCGGAAGGTGTTCCTGACAGGCGAAGTCGTCAAGCCCGGGCCCTATTCGCTGCTGGCGCCGACGACGGTGCTGCAGCTGATTTCGCTGGCCGGCGGTTTCAAGGACTACGCCAACAGCAGCAATATCCGAATCGTCCGGACGGAGAAGGGGCGGACGGTCAACCTTAAGTTCGACTACAAGGCGGTGACATCCGGCAAGAAGTCCGCCCTCTTGACCAACGTCGAGCTCAAGCCCGGTGACACCGTCGTTGTCCCGTAGGACACCCGCCGGGTTCGAGGCATCGCGATGACACCGCCCGGACGGCGGGTGTGCGGCGCCGTCGTGCTTGCGCTTGCGGGCCTGACGACGCCCGCGTGGGGCCAGACGCCTGGGGGGCCGTTCGCGGGTCTCTTCGGCGCGGGGGCGCGGACGACGCAAGGGCAAACGCTGGACTTGCGCGGGGCCTTGTTCGGCACCTATCAGCAGGTCAACGTGCCCGACGATCAGGCGGCCAATATCGACCCGCGGTTTCAGAAGAGCGCCGCGATTGGCGGAACAACAGGCACGCTCACCTATGGGTACCGACGAATGACCAACAACGGACCGGGGGCCAGCAGCAGCTTCGTCGTCAATGGCAACGGGTCCATCGCCGACTACTCGGTCAATCCCGATCTGCCCACGTACAGCTTCGGGCTCGGCGTGGGCCTGTCCAAGGCGACGCGTACGACCTCGCTCAACTCGACGGTGGGGGGATCGTACTCCTCGACGTATATCGCCCCCTTCCAGGGTGGCATCGGACAGTTCGACGCCGGAACGAACATCGCCGCGACCGGGGGCGGCGGCACCACCGCCACGACCCCGCAGCCCCTGTATTCCATCGGGCCGAATCTTCCGACGTACGGCGCCACCGCCGGGACCACGCTCATCACCACGCTCACGCGAAAGATCACCTTCAACGCATCCGGTTCGGCGGGGTACGCCTCCACCTACAGTTTCGCGTCCTTTCAGCCGGTGAACACATTCGACGCGGCGGCCCCGACGACGACGGGCGGGGCGCTCGCTGCCACGACTGAGCCCATAATCACGCTGCGGGGGTCTACCGGCTTGACCGACCGCCTCACCAGGACGTCCACGCTCTCAATCCAGGGTGATTGGACCGACTCCAGACTCGTGAACGGCGGGCCGGGCGACTTGCGCACCTTGGGGGCCCGCGCCATCTACTCGCAGCAGGTGACGCGCGACCTCGGTTTCCACGCCGGCTACGGCCGCTATGTCACTGACTACTCGAATGCCCCTTCCACCACCAGCGAGAACATCGACGTCGGCGTCGATTACAACCGGGGCGGTACGTTCGCGCTCGGCCGGCGAACGACGGTGTCGTTCGCGACATCGACGTCGTTTGTGACCATCAGGGACCGGGTGACGGGCAACAGCGACACCCGCTTCAGAGTCAACGGCAACGCGGGCATCAACCGCCGGCTCGGCCGCACGTGGGTCGCCTCCGGGGCGTATACGCGCGCCCTCGGGTTCCTGGCAGGCTTCACGGATCCGATCCTGTCCGACGCCGTGACGGGGAGCATCGGTGGCCAAGTCACTTCCCGGGCCAGCTGGAATTCGTCCGCAGGGTGGACGCGCAATCAGGTCGGTTTCAACAACGACCAGATCTTCGGCGGGTACTCGGCCATCACCATCTTCAACGTCGGGCTGTTCCGCAACCTCGGGATGTACGCCCAGTACGCGTACTTCGGCTACCGGCTACCCCCAGACGCGGCGGCTGCGAACATCCTTTCGACGTTCTCGCGTCAGGCCGCCAGCGTCGGGCTCAACCTGTGGGTGCCCATTATCAACGGGAGGTCGCGCTCGTGATTCCAGGAAAGCAGTATTCGCCGGAAGTCGTGCTCCAGATTGCCTGGCGGCGCAAGTGGGTCATCGTCATCCCCGCCATCGCCATTGCGGGAGCCTCGGTGGCCTGGACCCATCGCCTGATCGATGTGTACCGGTCGGAAACCCTGATCCAGGTCGTGCCGCCCCGGATCTCGGAGAACTACGTCCGCTCGACCGTCACCATCTCGCTCCAGGATCGCCTGCAGTCCATCAGCCAGCAGATCCTCAGCCGGACGCGGCTCGAGAAGACGATCGAGGACTTCAACCTCTATCCGGTCTTGCGCAAGACGGCCATCATGGAGGACGTCGTCGAGCAGATGCGGGGCAATATCGACCTGCAGCCGGTCCGCGGCGATGTGTTCCGGGTGAGCTTCACGAGCGAGGATCCGCGCGCCGCCATGCGCGTCTCCGAGCGGCTGGCCTCCTTGTTCATCGACGAGAGCCTCAAGGACCGGGAAGTGCTGGCCGAGGGCACCAATCAGTTCCTCGAGTCGCAGCTCGAAGACGCGAGACGGCGGCTCGTCGATACCGAAACGAAGCTGCGCGAGTACCGCGCGCTCCATAACGGGCAGCTGCCGAACCAGCTCGAGTCGAACCTGCAGGGGATGCACAACACCCAGCTCCAACTGCAGGCACTGCTCGATTCGCTCAACCGGGACCGGGATCGCCATCTCGTGGTGGAGCGCTCGATCGCCGACATGAGCATGTCCGACTCGCTTGCGAACAGTGCGGGCGTGCCACTGGCCCATGACGCGCCGGAACCGTCCCCCGAGACCGCGGCCGGCCAGCTCCGCGCGGCGCAAGGCACCCTTCGCGCGCTCCAGCTCCGCCTCAAGCCGGAGCACCCGGACATCGTCAACCTCCGGCGCACGATCGCCGAGCTCCAGAGGAAGGCGGACGCCGAGGCCGCGGAACAGCCTGTCTCGAGCGCACCCGTCGTGAGCGCGGCCGAGACCATGCGCCGCACCCGCTTGCAGGATCTGCAGACGGAACTGACAAACCTCAACAAGCAGATCGCGGACAAGACGAACGAGGAGAAGCGGCTGCGGGACGTCGTCGCAGAATACCAGAAGCGCATCGAGGCAGAACCGACGCGAGAGACCGAACTGACCGAGTTGACGCGCGACTACGGCACCCAGCAGGGGATGTACACGTCGCTGCTCGGCAAGAAGCTGGATTCGCAGCTCTCGACCAACCTCGAACGGCGGCAGGTGGGCGAACAGTTCAAGATTCTCGACCCCGCCCGGCTGCCCACACGGCCGTTCAGTCCGAACCGTCCGCGCTATTACGGCATGGGCATTCTCGCGGGCATCGCCACGGGGCTCGCACTTGCCGGCCTCCTCGAGTATTTCGATCGGACCATGCGGACGGAAGAGGATGTCCGCGCGGCGCTCAATCTGCCCGTCCTCGCGACGATTCCGATTATCCGCGAGTCGCCGCGGACCCGCCGCCGGCGCGCGGCAGCCGCGGCCGCAACCGCCGCGGCGCTGCTCCTGGCGTGCGCGGCCGGGCTGGCCGGGGTACTGAGGTAGCTGATGTACGAGCGCTATTACGGGCTCCAGGAGCGGCCGTTCGAGCTCTCGCCCAACCCGCGGTTCCTGTTCCTCTCGAACAAGCACCGCGAAGCCCTCACGCACCTCCAGTACGGGCTCGGCGGGCGCCCCGGGTTGACTGTCCTGACCGGTGATGCCGGAACCGGGAAGTCGATGCTGGTGAGAACGGCCCTGCATTCCTCGACCCGGTCGAACGCCGGCATCGTCCAGCTGTCGAATCCGACGTTGACACGCGCGGAGTTCTTCGAGCACCTGGCGGACGGCTTCGGTTTCGCGGCCGACACGGCCCTGTCGAAGACGCGCTTCCTGCGCGCGCTCGAATCGGCCATCGCCAGCCGCGCGCGCGAGAACGCGGTCCTCGCGCTGGTGGTTGACGAGGCGCAGAGCTTGTCCTTCGAACTGCTGGAGGAAATCCGTCTCCTCACCAACATCGAGGGCGCGCCAGGCCGGTCTCTGGCCGTCGTCCTGGTCGGGCAGCCGGAGCTGTCAGCGCGGTTGAACGATCCGTCGCTGCGCCAGCTGAAGCAGCGAGTCTCCTTGCGCTGCGAGCTGGCCCCCCTCGAGTTCCGCGAAACGGCCGCCTATATCACCGAGCGCGTCCGAGTGGCGGGCGGGAACGCGGAGTCGTTGTTCACGCGCGACGCGGTCATCGCGATCCACGAACATTCAAAGGGCATCCCCCGGACGATCAGCGTGATCTGCGACAACTCGCTCGTGAGCGGGCTCGCCGCGGACAAGAAACCGGTGGGACGGGACGTCGTCGTGGAAGTCTGCCGTGATTTCCATTTCGGCCCTGTCGAATCCGTCGTGCCGGTGCCGAGCATCCCGTTGGTGCAACCCGGCCCCGCGGCGGTGGAAACCCCGACGGACACCGGCGCCGCCAGACGCCAGGCCCGGCGGCCTGCGCGGACGGTGAAGGCCGAAGCCGTGCCCGACGATAACAAGAGCGACCCCGACCAGACGCCTTCGGACGACTCGGATTCTCGCCACGGGTTGTTCAGTGGTTTCACCCGCCGGCGCCGATTCTCTTTTTTCTGAGGAAGACCGATGACGCGACTACGAGAAGCACTGGAACGGGCGCAAACACTCGGCGAGAACCCGGCCGACACCGCGTCGGTGCCCGCGCCGGACCAGTCCGGCGAGCCGGCCCCGGCGCTCGGGTGGCAGCTCGACACCGACGAACCGGTGACGGCCCAGGCCAGCCAGCCCGTTGTGGTCGGCCGGGAGCCGTCGGCCAGGCCGGAGCCACGCGAGGAGACGGCATTCGACTACCGCGTCCTCGGGGCGCGCACGACGGGCAAACTGGTCGTCGGGCCCGAAGTGGATGACACGCTCGTCGAGCAATACCGTCGCCTCGCGGCCACGCTGCACCATGCGCAGCTGCGCACGGGCAACAACACCGTGATGGTGACCAGCGCGGTCGAAGCGGAGGGCAAGACGCTGACGGCGGCAAACGTGGCGCTGACGCTGAGCCATTCCTACCGTCGCCGCGTGCTCCTCGTGGACGCCGACTTGCGTCGGCCCACGGTGCACGAACTCTTCGCGTTGGACAACCGGGTCGGCCTTCGCGACGTACTCGAACAGCTGGAGCCGGAAGGCAAGCTCCCCGTCCAGCAGATCTCCCCGACGCTCTGGGTGATGTCGGCCGGCCGGCCCAATCCCGACCCGATGAGCGGGCTGATTTCCGACACCATGCGGCAGTTCCTGATCGATGCCAGCGAGGAATTCGACTGGGTGGTCATCGACACCCCGCCCGTCGCCCTGATGCCGGACGCCAACCTCCTGGCGGCGATGGTGGACGCGGCCCTGATCGTCGTGAGCGCCAGCAGCACCCCGTACACACTGGTCGCCCGCGCAGTCGAAGCCATCGGCGCACAGCGCGTGCTCGGCGTCGTGCTGAACCGCGCCGAGCGCTCCGAGGTCAACGTCGGCTACAGCTACTACAGCTACTACTCGTCCAGACGATCGGACAAGAGCAAACCCCGCCGGCGCTTCCGGTTTGCGCTGCATCGCAAGAACTGAATCGCATGTTCCTCAAGGGCTGGCGGTCGATCGTGCTCATTGCGGGCGAAACATGCCTGCTTCTGGCTGCGGTCATCGCCGGCGCGTATCTTCGGCTCGGCACCGTGGCATGGCCGATGCTGTCCGATCAGGACGGCATCCTGCGGATGCTTCTAGTCGTGGGGGTGTGCCAGGTCTGCCTCCACTACGCCGACCTCTACGATCTTCGCGCGATCGCCGACACGCACGACCTACTTGTTCGGCTGTTCCAGGCCCTCAGTGGCACGTCGCTGATTCTTGCCTTCGTCTACTTCTGGTTCCCGGACCTGATCATCGGTCGCGGCGTGTTCGTCATCGCCGCGCTTCTCATTGTCTTGCTCGTGGTCACCTGGCGCTTGGCGTTTGCCTGGTTCAGTAAGCGCGTAGGGCCGCGAGAACGACTGCTGCTCGTCGGCACGAGCGCGGCCGCCATCGGCCTCGCCCGCGAGCTCTACGAGCGTCGGCAGGAGCTCGGCGTGGAGATTGTCGGGTTCGTGGACGCGGATCCCGCGCGAATCGGCGCAGCCGTGCTCAACCCTGGGGTCATCGGCACGATTGAAGACATCCCCGGCCTCGTCCAGCGCACGCGCGCGGACCGGGTCGTGGTGAGCCTTTCCGACGCGCGGGGCAAGCTGCCCATGGACCGGCTGCTCGACATCCGGCTTCGCACAGGCGTCGCCTTCGACCACCTCGCGTCCGTCTACGAGGAGTACACGGGCAAGATTGCCGTGGAGAACCTGCGGCCGAGCTGGCTGATATTCTCCGAGGGCTTCCGGAAGACGCGCCTGCTGCTGTTCGCCAAGCGGACGGTCGATCTGGTTCAGGCCATTCTCGGCCTCATCATCGCATCGCCGGTCATGCTGGTGACCGGCGCGCTCGTGAAGCTGACGTCGCCAGGCCCGGCGCTCTACCATCAGGAGCGCATCGGGCTGAACGGACGCATCTTCACGGTGCACAAGTTCCGAACAATGCGGCAGGACGCCGAGGCCGGCACGGGCCCCGTGTGGGCCCAGAAGAACGACGCCCGCGTGACATCGCTCGGGCGCCTGTTGCGCCGCACGCGCCTCGACGAATTGCCGCAGCTCTGGAACGTGCTGCGCGGCGACATGAGCTTCGTCGGTCCGCGCCCCGAACGGCCGGCGTTTGTCGAGCAGCTTACCGCGTCGATTCCGTTCTATGGGCAGCGCCACGTCGTCAAACCGGGCATAACCGGCTGGGCACAGATCCGCTACACCTACGGCGCGAGCGTCGAGGACGCCATCGAAAAACTGCAGTACGACCTGTACTACATCAAGAACCTGTCGATCGCGCTCGACCTCGTCATCGTCCTCGAGACCATCAAGACAGTCGTCCGGCGGCGG
>JBEQUD010000095.1:0-8764 GCA_040349235.1 Acidobacteriota bacterium | reverse complement strand
CCGTCCTGGTAGCGGGCCGCCACGCCGAGCGTGACGTCGCCCGGAAGCTGATACGCGCCGGAGGTCTTGATGGTGTAGCCGCGCTCCGTGAACAGGCGGCCCTGCGCGTTCGTGCGCGCATGCGGGTCGATGACGCCGCCGCCGAGCACGTCGCCGCGCTGGAGTCACGTCCATGATATGTTTACCGTTTAACGTGTTCCATTATACTGTTGGCAGGTGATTAAGAGCTTTCGCTCTGCCGACGCGCGGAGGCTGTTCGAGACCGGGAAGTCGAAGCGTTTTGGAGCCATCCTGATGGTGGCCACCCGCAAGCTGACACAACTTGATGCGGCAGCGACGCTGGAGTTCCTGAAGTCGCCGCCGGGCAATCATCTGGAAGCGCTCAAGGGCGATCGGAAGGGCCAGCAGAGTATCCGGATCAACGACCAGTGGCGCATTTGTTTTCGTTGGACTGCCGGCGGGCCTGAGGACGTCGAGATTGCGGACTATCACTGACGGGAGCAGGGCGATGAAGACCAAGAATGGGATGCGGCCGGTCCACCCCGGCGAAGTGTTGCGTGAGGACTTTCTGCGGCCTGTGGGCCTCACCGCGAACGCGCTGGCCAAGGCGCTCCATGTGCCCGCGCCGCGGATTAACGACATCGTGCGCGAACGGCGTGGAGTCTCCGCAGATACGGCCATGCGCCTAGCGCGTTACTTCGGTGGCGATGCCCACTCGTGGCTGAACCTGCAGGCCATCTACGATCTGCGCCTCGCGGAAATTGCCAACGCCCGCAAGATCGAACGCGAGGTCATGCCGATTGCGGTCTGATTAGCTGCCACCCACACCCGGCGACAGAAAGCCCGCCAAGGGCGCTCCCTGACAACGCCTTCGACGTCGCCGACTTCAGACGCATTGGTCGTGTTCGGGCCGTCCCACGGTCACTCCGGCGCGGCGGTCGTGTCGGGCGGCAGCGGTCCCTTCGAGCACGCCGGCCCACGGTTCAACGAAGTCTGGCCGGAGCGATTCCTCGCATCGACTTCGGTCTGCGCGATCCGAAGCGTTCGGATCAACTCGTGCGGTAGTGATCGTGAATGGCTGGCGGCCGGACACGCTGATAGTCGATGCGGCAATCGGCAGTGTCAGAGCGGAGGCCTGACTTCCCGGCGTGCGAGATGGACCGCTGCCGACCGGCACGAGCGCTGCGCGGCACACCTTCTGAAGGCGCGCCCCCGGCCGCTTCGTCGTTGGCCGTCAGAACGAAAAGCGCAGGCCGACGCGGAACGAGCGGGGCGGCTGCACGGCCGACGTCACGCGCGAGTCGGGGCCTGTCACGGAAATCTCCTCGATCTCCGTCCCCGTGTTCAGCAGGTTGTACGCGTCCGCCATCAGCGTGACGCGGTTGGGGCCGGCCGTGAACGCCTTCTGCAGTCGCGCGTCGAGCGTCAGCGTGTAGGTGAACCGCGTCCGGCCGTTCCGGTACGTCCGCACCACCTCGGCGCCCTGATTCAGGCCGGTGACCGTCAGGAGCCGCGCGAAGTGCTGACCGTCCTGGTAGCGGGCCGCCACGCCGAGCGTGACGTCGCCCGGAAGCTGATACGCGCCGGAGGTCTTGATGGTGTAGCCGCGCTCCGTGAACAGACGGCCCTGCGCGTTCGTGCGCGCATTCGGGTTGATGAAGACGCTGCCGAGCACGCCCTGGTCGTTCTCCGCGGACGTGAACCCGATGTCGGCCGCGAGCCCTTCCGAGCGGCCGGCCGTCCCGCCGAAGGTGTAGAAGAAGTTCTTGTACGAGGACTGCGCGTACAGCTCGATGCCGACAAACGTCGCCTCGTGGTCCGAGGGATTTGTCAGCAGATACTGATCCGCACCGAACGTGGCCGTCGATCGGTTCAATACTTTGACCACGCCCTGGCTGTCCTTGTCCGCAATCGGGTCCGGCACGATCAGCACGGCGTAGGAGGATTCGGGGACACCCACGTCAACGGCTCCGATAAGCTGCTGCTCCCGCCGCGCGATCGCGAGGAGCCGGTACATCGTGCCGGGGCGCGGGCGCGCATCGAACCCGAACACCACCTCGTCCATGCGCGGCCGCTGCAGCGACGGATCGATGCGGCTGAACGATGCGCTGCCGCCCGTCCCCGGGCCGACGCGCGCGACGAGCGGGCCGACCTGGCGGAGCGTGGGGTCGGCACCCGTGGCGTTCCAGCGGTAGACGCTGCCGACCGGGGCGTTCGGGTCGCCGTACGCGAGATCCTGCAAGGGCAGCTCGTAGCCGGACCGGCTGAAGGCCGCGATCGCCGCGATCGGTCCGAACAACTGCACGCGCAGTGAACCGCGCGGATACCAGTTGTTCCACGAGATGCTGCCCGTCGAGCCGGCCGCCGACCCGGTGACGGATTCGAAGCGCACGCCGGCACTGACCGTCAGGCGCGGGGTGAGCCTGACGCTGTCGTCCGCGTAGGCAGCCACCACATGGCTGCTCCGTTCGGACGCGGCGACGGGGCTGCTGAAGTCCCAGATGCGCGCCGGCACGCCGTCAACCAGCTCGCCGACTCGGCCGCTGAATGTCGCCCGCGTGTTCGTGCTCGCGCCCGATACCGACGCGCCGGCCGACATGGTGTGCGTCGAGTCGCCGAGTTGTAGGCGCGCGGGGTTGACGCGCGCGCCAAGCGACCACGTGGCGTCCGTGCCCGTTCCCGGCGCGAGCAGCTGCGGCACCGGGCCACCGGTCAGCCGTTCGATGGTGATGGGGGACGAGGCCCGCAGGTCGCTGTCGCGATTGCGCGCGGTCACGCCGCCGAAGGCCGCCCACGACGTGCCGCTTGCGGTGCGGTGCTCCCAGACAGCCTGCCCATGTAGCGAGGTGTCCTTCTCGCTCGACAGCGGTTGCCCGAACGCCAGCCGGTTGGCCTGTGGCGCGGTCGCGATGTTGCCCCAGCCGATGAACCGCAGCTCGTCCTGCTCGTTCGGAGTGTAGACGAGGTGCGCGAATGCCGAGGCGTGGTTCGACGTGAGGCTCGTGGGATCCGCGCGCTCGAAGTACGACGAGTTCGTCCATGTGCCGGTGGCGAGGATCCCCAGCCGGTTGGGAATCAGCGGTCCGCTGACGAACAGCGTGCCGTTGCCCCAGGAGTCCTGCCGGGCGATTGCCGGCGGGGTGGTGGTTGTCGTCCGCGACATGAAGATGGGCGGCGCGGCGAACAGCTCCAACGTGTGCATCCACGTCGCCGAGGGTCGGCGGGGCACCAGCGTCACCGCGACGCCCGGGGCATTGAGGTCGATGGGCATCACGCCGGTCGCGACGTCCACGCGCTCCCACATGAAGAGGCCGGGGATGAGCATCGGCGTGCCGCTGCCGTCGGGGTCCGTGATGTCGATGTCGCCGACGCGGAACGTCGTCTGCGTCCACGAACTACCGCGCGCGCCGATGCGCGGCGCCTGCCCGGCGAGCAGGCCGCCGTCGTCGATGCGGTCCGAGATGATCTCGGGCATCGTGGTGTCGAGGAGCGAGTAGATGCTCGACCCGGTCGGCAGGTTGCCGAGCGCGGACACGGTGAACCTGGCGCCAAGCGGGGCCATGGGCGGGTCGCTGGCTGGTGTCTGGGCCGCGGCGGGCGTGGATGCGAGCGAGATGAGGATCAGCAGGACCGAGGCGGCACGAATCATTGTGTGGAACGTTCGACGACGTCGTTGTAGGTGCGAATTGTTCCGGCCCGGAATGCGCTCAGCAGGCTGCTGACCGGGTCGAGCAGCTGAATCGAGTGGAGGTCCGCCGTGATGATGCCGGGCGGATACCGGAATCCGCGGTTGAAGTACGCGCGGATGAAGGTGCTGTGGTCGTCCACCGGCAGCGTGGCGATGTTGTCGTAGTAGCGCTGCCACGCGTCGCTCTGGAACAGATACTGCTCGACGTTGGACGTGTAGACGTAGTTGACGGTGCCGCCGTGCTCGCGGACGTAGCGGCCCACCGCGCGGATGGCCTTGTCGCCGCCGAAGTCCCCGACGATCGGGACGAGCAGGTTGCTGCGTTCGAACTCCCGCAAGAAGCGGAAGCTGTCCTCGTCGGCCAGGTAGCCGTGGTTGCGGCCGTCGGCGTCCGCCGTGGTCATCAGCTCGGCATACGTGGGGAACCAGCGCGCGCCGAAATTCTGCCGCGGAAACGAGTAGCGCAGCTGCGGACCTTCCGACAGGAACGCCCGGTAGACGTATTCGATGCTCTGCCGGTCGTCGTTGTCCAGGTGGAACCCGTGCCGTTTGACGAGACGGGTCCAGACGGCATCCATGTTCGTCTGGAACAACCCGGCGTCGCCTGCCGCGTCGGCGTAGGCCGCGAGCAGCGCGTCGGCCGACGTCGAGCTGGTGAGCCCGCTCGGACGCGGCCGGCAGAACAGCCGCGAGAGGAAGTCGGCGCGATCGTCGGACATCTCGATGATCGCCTTGTACAGGAGGTGCTCCATCATGTTGCCCCGGCGGATGTCCACGATGAAGGCCATCCTCGGGCGGAGCGCCGTGATGTAGGTGAAGTTCTGGTCCGGGCCGACCCCGAGATAGACCCCGTCCGTCGAGGCCCTGGTGCGCAGTTCCGGGATCACTTCCTGGAAGGTCATCTCGTTCGAGATGAGGTTGTCGGACCTGAAGAAGCCATTCGGTTCCGAGAACTCGGACATGATCCGCGCGAAATCGCGGTCCGACAGGCTTCGCGGCAGTTTGCCGGCGGCGGCTCCGTGGTACGGGCCGAGCAGCCCGACCCAGCACAGGGCCACGACCACGGTGGCCGTCGCCAAGGCCCGGCGGCGGGCGTGCCGCGCCCCACCCTCGGCCGCCACGCGCGCGCGTCCGACGGCTGGTGTTTCGCGGTCGCGGCGGCTGGACCCGTCACCCATGCGAGGCGTCCGCACAGTATAGACTTAATTCGTGGCCAGGATTTGCGACACCATTCTCGATGCCGTCGGCCATACGCCGATGGTCCGCCTCAACCGGATCCCGCGCGGCATCGTGGCGGCGACGGTGCTCGCGAAGGTCGAGACGTTCAACCCGGGCAACTCGATCAAGGACCGCATGGCGATCAAGATGATCGAGGACGCCGAGCGGGCCGGCGTCCTCAAGCCGGGCGGGACGATCATCGAGGGCACCTCGGGCAATACCGGCATGGGCCTGGCGATCGCGGCCGTCGTCAAAGGCTACAAATGCATCTTCACGACCACCGACAAGCAGTCGAAGGAGAAGGCGGACGCGCTGAAGGCCTTCGGGGCCGAGGTCATCATCTGCCCGACCAACGTCGATCCGGAAGACCCGCGCTCGTACTACTCGGTGTCATCCCGTCTCGAGCAGGAAGTGCCCAATTCCTGGAAGGCCAACCAGTACGACAACCTCTCCAATGCGCAGGCCCACTACGAGCAGACCGGGCCCGAGATCTGGGAGCAGACCGAAGGACGGGTCACGCATCTGGTCGTGGGCGTCGGCACGGGCGGCACGGCCTCGGGGACGGGCCGCTACCTCAAGGAGCGCAATCCCGCGATCAAGGTCTGGGGGATCGACACCTACGGCTCGGTGTTCAAGAAATACAAAGAGACCGGCATCTTCGACAAGAACGAGATCTACCCCTACATCACCGAAGGGATCGGCGAGGACTTCCTCCCCAAGAACGTGGACTTCGGCGTCATCGACCACTTCGAGAAGGTGACCGACAAGGACGCGGCCATCATGACGCGCCGGATCGCGCGCGAGGAGGGCATTTTCGCGGGCAACTCCGCGGGCTCCGCGATGGCAGGCCTGCTGCAGCTGAAGGATCACTTCACCGAGGACGACGTCGTCGTCGTCATCTTCCACGACCACGGGTCGCGCTACATGGGGAAGATGTTCAACGACGACTGGATGCGCGAAAAGGGCTTCCTGGAAAAGAGCGGGATGACGGCCCGCGACCTGGTGGCGGCCAAGCTGTCCGGCGAGCTGTGCTCGATTGAAGCGGGCGAGCCCGTGGAACACGCGCTGCGCGTGATGAGCGAACACGACTTCTCCCAGGTGTCCATCACCCGGGACAAGCGGCTCGTCGGGTCGCTCAACGAGACGCATCTGTATGCGGAGCTCGTCGGGCGACCCGAGGTGAAGGGCCATCCGGTCGAATCGATCATGCAGCCGGCGTTTCCCTTCGTCGATATCTCGACGCCGGTCGATCTGCTCGCGACGATGATCACGCCCGAGAACCCCGCCGTCCTCGTGCGCGACTTCAAGACCGACAAGACGTTCATCATCACGCGGTCCGACGTCATCCGCGTCCTGTGACGCGGGGCCGGACTACGCCCACGCGGCGTTGAGCGCGGCGGTGTCGCAGAACTCTTCGAAGCCGACCACCTTGCCGGCGCGCAGGGTGAAGATCATGACCCAGTCCGACGCGTAGCGGCGGCCGGTCGGTTTCGCCACGGCCGCGTAGCGCCCGCGGGCCACGACCTTGTCGCGCTCGGCGATGAACTCCTGCGGCTCGAACGCTTCCCACGTCGTCCCCTCGGCCAGCAGGCGGAAGAACTCGGCCACCGCCGCCTTGCCGCGCCGCTCGCCGGCGGTCGGGACGGTCTTCGCGGCGCCTTTGACGGGGTACCAGACGACGGCTTCGTCGAGCAGATTCAGCAAGGTCGGCACGTCTCCACGGCCGAACGCGGCGTACATATCCTGGATGGTCTGGGTGTTCTGGGCTTCCTGCATGGGTCCTCCTTGACCTTAGGTTGCGCTGACGAGGCTCGCGTGATTTACGGCAGAGCGGGGAAAGTGGATTGCCGCGGCTACGGGACTCGGGCGCCCGACCCGATAAAAGCCTGCGGCGTGCTGCAAGCGAGCGGAGTCACCGACAAGGGGCGGGTCAGGCCCGCCAACGAGGATTGCTTTGCGATCGAGCGGGACCTCCATCTCTGCATCGTCGCCGACGGCATGGGCGGCCACCAGGCTGGTGACGTGGCCTCGCGCCTGGCGGTCGAGGTGGTCGTGGAGGTGGTCCGCGACCCCGAGCGGTTCGGCTGGCCGTTCGGCTTCGATCCCTCGCAATCGCGCGCAGGGAACCTGGTTCGCACCGCCATCCTCCTGGCCAACGGGAAGGTACTCGAAAGCGCTGCCAAGTCAACAGCTTACGCTGGCATGGGCACGACCATCGTCGTCGCGCTCGTTCACGGAGGCACCCTCGTGGTGGGGCACGTCGGCGATAGTCGGTTGTACCGGCTGAGTGGAGGGCGGCTGCGCCAGTTGACCACTGACGATTCCTGGCTGGCGAGCGCGCTGGCGAACGACCCCCAGGCGGATCAGGCCCTGCTCCGCGAACATCCAATGAGCCACGCCCTGACGGGGGCGGTCGGCGTCCGCCCGGGCGCGGAGGTGCACGTGGCCGAGGAACGGCTGGTTCGCGGGGATGTGCTGCTCTTGACCACGGACGGGGTCCACGGGGTCATCGATGCTCCCCGCCTGGAAGCGATCCTGCGCGCGGAGGCCGCCAACCCGGCCGCCGCCGCCGCGGATCTCGTCCGGACTGCTATCGCCCGGGGCAGCCGCGACAACTGCACGGCGGTCGTCGCTCGTTACGACGGGTAGGCCGGGCAAGGCAGGTCGGGCGGGTCGGGCAGGTCGGGCAGATCGACCAACGCGGGGCCGGGCCAGCTACCAAGCCGAACGGCCGGTTGCGCGAAAAAGCGGCACAGTGTATATTCGTCAGGTTCTGTCGAAGCTAGGACACCCTATCTAGCTTCGCCGCTTAGGATATAGGCGTCCCCGGCCTGACCTGGCTCACCGGGAAGACCCCTCCGTCGCGACTAATTCGTACTAGGGTCGTTGTATTTTCAGGCGCCAAGCCGCAGGGCTTCTAGGCCTGAATAAATAGTTTTGTCGTCCGGTGTTCTCGATCCCCGGTTCGCGGGCGTGCCACGAGGGTGCGGCCGCGCGGACTCGGTGGTGGAGACATCGGCCGGCCAGGTTGAGATCGCCTATGCCGACCATTAGTCAGCTCGTACGCGCCGGGAGAAAGAAGATCGTCAGCAAGACGAAAAGCCCCGCGCTGCAGGACAGCCCGCAGAAGCGTGGCGTCTGCGTCCGCGTCTTCACCCAGACGCCGAAGAAGCCGAACTCGGCCTTGCGCAAGGTGGCCCGCGTGCGCCTGACCAACGGTATCGAGGTAACGACCTACATCCCGGGTGTGGGCCACAACCTCCAGGAGCACTCGCTCGTGCTCATCCGCGGCGGCCGCGTGAAGGATCTGCCCGGTGTGCGCTATCACGTCGTCCGCGGCACGCTCGACGCCGTCGGGGTGCAGGGCCGCATGCAGGGGCGTTCGAAGTACGGCGCCAAGAGACCGAAGAAGGCTTAAGGATCAGATATGCCACGCAGACGAGAAGTTCCCAAGCGCGAGGTCCCGCCGGACCCGATCTATCAGAGCTCGCTGGTGACCAAGTTCATCAGCTGCGTGATGAGCGACGGCAAGCGCAGCACGGCCGAGCGCATCATCTACAAGAGCTTCGACATCATCAAAGAGAAGACGGCAGACGATCCGCTGAAAGTGTTCAAGAAGGCGATCGACAACGTGAAGCCGAGCCTCGAGGTCAAGTCGCGGCGCGTCGGCGGCTCGAACTATCAGGTGCCCATCGAGGTCAATCCGAACCGGCGCCTCTCCCTCAGCATCCGCTGGATTGTCGGGTACGCGCGGTCGCGCGGCGACGGCAAGACGATGCAGGAAAAGCTCGCGAACGAGTTCATGGACGCCGCGAACCTTCGCGGCGGCGCGGTGAAGAAGCGCGAAGACACGCACCG
>JBEQUD010000068.1:0-3538 GCA_040349235.1 Acidobacteriota bacterium | reverse complement strand
CGCCGCATCGCTGCGGTCCGCAAACCGGTCTTCTCGATTGGCACCTGGGCGATGCTGGCCACGATGACGACGGCCATTCTCGGTGCCAGCGTTGACACGCACGTGTTGCCGCCCATCGTCCACGGCATGATTGCCTACGGTGCGTTGGCCTGCAACGTGGCCGCGCTGCGGACCGAGATCGCGGCGCTCGGCGAGTCCTCGCGCATCGTGGACGAAGTCAACGCCCTCCTCGGGGCGTGAGCGCGTGAGCGGGCATCCCTCACGCGGGCACGGTCCGGTGCTCGTGCTAACAGGTGTGTCCAAGGACTACCACGGCCTGCGTCCCCTCCGAGTCGAAGCGCTGACGCTTGGGGCCGGCGACCGCACGGCCCTCGTCGGCCTGGACCAGCCGATGGCGGAGACGTTCGTCAATCTGGTCACGGGTGCGACCCTGCCCGAGCACGGCGAGATTGTCGCCTTCGGGCAGTCAACGGCCTCGATCGCCGACAGCGCCGCGTGGCTCGCCGTCGTGGATCGGTTCGGCATCGTCAGTGCGCGCGCGGTCCTGCTTGAGGCGCTTTCCGTGGAGCAGAATCTCGCGATGTCGTTCACGCTGGACATCGAACCGCTCTCGGACGAGGTGCGGGCGCGCGTGGCGCCGCTCGCGCGCGAGGTGGAACTGCCGGAGGCCGCCTGGGCGCGGCCGGCCGGCGAGGTCGGCGAGGCCGATCGCGTGCGCGTGCGCCTCGCACGTGCGCTGGCCCTCGAGCCAGACGTGCTCGTTCTCGAACACGCCAGCGCCGGGCTCGCGGCGCCCGAGGCGGCCGCGCTCGCGGCGTCCATCCGTGCTGTTGTGTCGCGCCGGCGGATCGCGCTCGTGGCGGTCACGGCTGACCGGGAGTTCGCGGCGGCCGTGGCCACGCGAGTGTTGACGCTCGAACCGGCGACTGGTCGCCTCGTTGACCGCCGGGCTGGCCTATTCGGGCGGCTCTTTTCTTGAACCCTGAGGATGCGAGGATGCACCGTACGCTCCTGCTATTCGACATCGACGGCACGCTCGTTCTGACCGGCGGCGCAGGCATTCGCGGCATGCTGCGCGCGTTCGAGGAGGTGTTCGGCCCCGCGCCGGATGCCGACAGTATTTCGATGGCGGGCCGCACGGACGCGTGGGTGATTCGCGCGCTTGCCGCGGCCTGCGGGGTGGAACCGACCCCGGCCGACCTTCTGACGTTTCGCGACGCGTATCTGAAGCGCCTGCCGGTCGAACTTCAGAAGCCCGGTCCGCGCAAAGGCATCATGCCCGGCGTGCGCGAACTGCTCGAGGCCCTCGTCGTCCGCCCCGACATGCATCTGGCGCTGCTGACTGGCAACTACGAGCGGGCCGCTCGCGCCAAGCTCGAATATTTCGACCTCTGGCGATATTTCGTGGGCGGGGCATTCGGCGACGACGCCGTCGATCGCAACCACCTGTTTCACCAGGCGCTGGCAGCGGCGTCAGTGCTGGGTGGGCGTATCGATCACACTCGGAGGGCGATTGTGATTGGCGACACACCGTTCGACATCGCCTGCGCCAGGCATGGCGGGGGCCGGTCGATTGGCGTGGCGACAGGCGGGCACACGCTGGACGAGCTCCGCGCGGCGGGTGCGGACAGCGTTTTCGAGGATCTTACTGATACCGGCGCGGTGGTCTTCGAGATAGAGCGCCTGGCGCGGGAAGCGTCGCACGCCTAGCGCGGCACGCACACATCGTGCGCCCGTGCCCCGGCGTGCAGACCCCCGCAAGTAGAGCGGGCCTAGGCTTCGGTCAGCCGCACGTCGCCGGCCCGCGGGCCCTTCTGGGAATCTTCCTGGGCAAACTCCACCCGCTGGCCTTCGCGAAGCAGCTCGAACACCGCGCCGCGCACGGCACTGCGGTGGAAGAAATGCTCGATTCCGCCCTCGTCGCGGATGAAGCCAAACCCTTTGTCGATCAACAGCCGAGCGATAGTCCCGTTTGGCATACCCAAGTCCTCCGTACGAACCCCCAGGAGAATCCAAGGGGCACTCGGCCGGTGAATGGGCGACAGCGGAACGCGAAGCACGCAGTCAACGCAAGACGGCCGAGTGTTTCCCGAGCACAGCAGGAAAACGCGGTCAGTCTAAGTATTTCGGTATACGAAAGTCAAGAAAAACTCGACCTCCTCCTCGTCGTCGTCCTCGTCCTCATCATCGTCGCCTTCGTCACTGCCGTCGCCTTCCCCATCGAAGTCGTCGTCCTCGTCGGGATCGTCGTCGAACTCGTCATCGACGCGCAGGGAGGGGGGCGCGACGGTACGCATGTCGCTCAGGATGCCGGCTCCGTCGCGGCCTTGGGCTTGTCCCGGTTCGGCGGCGGGTAGGTGGACCAGAAATGACGACCGCACGTCGGACAGACCCAGAACTGATCGGGCGTCCACGGCCGGTCGGGTGCGGGATCGCGCATTTCCATCTGGGCGCCGCAGCGCTGACAGCGGATGTGAAGCTCGGCGTCGCTCATGGCGGTGATTCTAGCCCAGGAGACACTGGACTAGGATCGCTCGATGATTCCCGCCATCGTGCTCGCGGCTGGGCGCTCGTCGCGGATGGGCCAGCCCAAGGCAAACCTCTCGATCGGCGGCGACACGTTTCTCACGCGCGTGGTGCGGACGTTGACGGAGGCCGGCGTCGGCGAAGTGGTGGTCGTCCTGGGACACGAGCCCGAGCGCATTGCCCGGGACTTCGCGCGGAGCGGGCTCGAAGCCCGACTCGTCGAGAACCCCCGCTACGCGAGCGGCCAGCTCTCTTCGATCCTGGTCGGCCTGGATGCCGTGGATCGGGCCGACGTCGAGGCCGCGCTGGTGACGCTCGTGGACGTGCCGCTCGTCTCCGTGTCCACGGTCCGCGCGGTGCTCGACACCTATCGCCGAACAGGGGCGCCGGTCGTCAGGCCGACGCGTGGCACCGAACACGGCCACCCGCTGCTCGTCGCGCGTTCGCTGTTCGGCGCGCTCCAGCGCGCCGAACCCGAGGCGGGTGCCAAACCCATTGTCCGTGCGCACGCGAGCGTCGCCGGGGACATCGCCATCGACGACCCCGGTGCGTTTCTGGACATCGATACGCCCGAGGAATACCAAGCCGCGCTGCGGACGATCAGCGCCGCTCGGTGACGACCTCGCCGGTTTCGACACCAAGCAGCGGAAAGCCGACCACGCGGCTGACGTGGAGATCGACCCGCCGGTAGCGACGCCTCGCCGCGCGCGGGAGCGGCAGCACGGCGCGGACCCAGGCGGCCGGTTCCGGCAGCTTGATGTCGGCGAGCCAGCGGCCATCGACGTCCACGCGGACGACCGTCGCGCGGCCGTCCGCGCCCGGGAACACCGCTCGCAGCGGCAGCGTCATCACGGTCGCCTCACGCGGCACGAAGAAGCTGGCCCGGCCGGTTGTCCACCGAAACCGCGTGCCGGGCGGATCCTCCTCCCAGGGGCGCATGCCGGACGTGATCGCGCCCGCCCACGGCGGGTCGTGCAGATACCCCGCGAGGGCCAATGCCAGCAGCGCACTG
>JBEQUD010000044.1:0-4006 GCA_040349235.1 Acidobacteriota bacterium | reverse complement strand
GCTTGAAGCGCCACGCCGCCTCAAAATAGTCCGCGTAGTCGGTGGGCTGCCGCTGGTAGAAGGCGACGATGCGCTGCGTGGCGTACTTGTCGCGATCCGTATCCACCAGCATCGGGTGCGGCGCGAACGCGAACCCGTCGGGCGTGAACACCATGTGGTCACCGACCTCGCGCGCCGCCTGCAGATATTTCGTCACGAGCGCCGACGACATGGCCAGCGACTCGCCGGAGTTGTCGAACCCGGCGGTATTGGCCGGGTCCACGGGGAACTCCCGCGTCAGGTGCAGATCGACCCCGGTCAGATCGCGGATGGTGTAATCGTACTCGGCGTTGCTCAGCCGGCGCGCCAGCACCAGCCCGGGGTCGTCTCCCCCTTTGCGCGCCTCGGTGGCGCGCATCTGCCGAATCCAGCGAATTACCTGCTGCCGGGCCTCGGACGGGGGCTGCGGCATCGTCCTCGGGGGCATCTCGAGCGCCGTCAACCGCTCGACGACCTGGGCCCAGCGAGTATGGTCGCGCACGACGTCCCCGAGCGACGCGTAGCTCTTCAGATCCAGGCCGGCCGCGGGTTTACCGCCGCTGTGGCACGCCACGCAGTACTGGGCCACGAACGGCTTGACCGTCGTGGTGAATTGCTGGTCGAGCGACGGCGGACTGGCGGCCCGGGCGTGGGAAAGCGCGGCGACGACCAGCAGGCAGACCAACGCCCGGTGCCGCGTGGCGCTCACAAGGTGCACACCCATATTTCCTACCGGGCCTGACTATACAGGGGCCCCACGGGTCCTGCAACGGGCCGGCTAGTGACTCGTCCGCGCTTTCTGAGTATCGTTCTGGCGGCGAACCGCCGGCCCAGAAGGTGCCCGCGGGGCGCGCAGGAGGGGTGGCGTGAGGAACGGTTCGACAAGCCTGCTATTGCTGATGGTGTTCGTGCCCGGAACGGCGCTCGCCCAGAATGCCACCGCGGTCATCACGCGCGCAGAGGCGGCGATGGGGAACGTCCGGTCCGTCCGGTATGGAGGCACGGGGCGCATGGGCGCGGTAGGGATGAACTGGAATCCCACGAGCCCCTGGCACTTCACCAGGCTCGATCGGTACGTCCGCACCATCGACTACGAGGCTCGATCGTCGCGCGAGGACATCACGCGCAATCAGGAGAACCCACCGATGCTCGGCGGCGAGGCGCCGTTCGTGGACGAGATCAGGGAAGGCCGCAATGTCAGCGGGCAGTACGCCTGGAACCAGCCCGCGGCGGGCAGTCCGCCGTCCCAGGCAGCGGTCGCCCGGCCTGCGGTTGCGGCCGCAGCCGAGCGTCAACTGCAGATTTGGCTGACACCGCACGGGTTTCTCAAGGCCGCGGCCCGGCACCACGCGACCGTGGAGACGAGGACGGAAGGGGGCAAGCCGATCACCGTTCTGACATTCACGGCCGACGGGCACCGCGTCATCGGTACCCTCGACAGCCGGAATCTGGTGACCAAGGTCCAGGCCTGGATCCCCAACGCCGTGCTCGGCGACATGCCGGTTGACACGACCTATTCGAATTACAAGGCGTTCGACCGCATGCGCTTCCCCACGCACATCGTGCAGGAGCAGGGCGGCCACGTCACGCTCGATCTGGCGGTCACAAGCGCGCAAGCCAATGTGGGCGACGCCGCGCTGCCGGTCCCCGACGCCGCGCGAACGACCACGCTGCCGCCGGTCGAGGTCATCACGGAAAAGCTCGGCGAGGGCATCTGGCTATTGCGCCCCGGACACAACAGCGTGCTCGTCGAGTTCAAGGACTATCTGGTCGTGATCGAGGCGCCCGAAGAGGAAGCGCGCTCGCACGCGGTGATTGCCGAAGTGAAGAAGCTCGTCCCGAGCAAACCCATCCGGTACGTGATGAACACGCACCATCACTTCGACCACTCCGGGGGGCTGCGAACCTACGTCGCCGAAGGCGCGACCGTGATCACGCACGAAGGGAACAAGGCCTTCTACGAGTGGGCATGGAAGCAGCCGCGCACGCTCGAACCCGACGACCTCGCGAAGCGCCCCCGCGAGGCCACCTTCGTCACCTACAAGACGAAGTATGTCCTGACCGACGGCACCCGCTCGCTCGAGGTGCACCTGACCCTCGGCGACAACCACGACCAGTTCCTGTCGTTCGCCTACCTGCCGAAAGAAAAGCTCCTCGTCGAGGCGGACGACTGGTCCGACTGGTACGCCACGCCACTGTCGCTGCCGCTCTGGAACAACCTCCTGGGCAACCTGCAGCGGCTGAAGCTGGACGTCGAGATGCTGGTGCCACTCCACGGCAAGGCCGCGAGCATGACGGAGTGGCTGCAGGTGCTCCGCGAAAAGACGGGCGCCAAAGAATAGCCGCCTAGCGGCTCTTCACGTTGAAGAACCAGAACGGGCCTTCGACGTCCGTGAACCAGTGCGGCAGCCCGTTGGGGATGACGACCACGTCGCCCACCGCGAGGTGGCGCGACTGCCCGCCGACGATGCTGCGCGCCATCGTGGTTTCCGTGAACGGCTTGCCGTCGGGATAGGTGGCGGGCGTGATGTCATCGACCAGCTTCCCGCCCGTAATCAGCGTCGCCGAGCCTTTGACGATGTAGAGAATGTCCGTGTAGGTCTTGTGGGTCTCGGCCGCCAGCGTCTTCGTCCTGCCGCTGGTCTTGACGATGAAGCTCTCCGACCCGTAGTCGCTGTGGAACAGCGTGTCGTCCTGGCCCTTCGGGTGCACGAAGTTCGCCTCGACTTCCTGCTTCGAGAAATAGATCAGACGGGGCTCTTTGGCCGCAGTCTTGCCGTCCTGCGCGCGCGCGGCCGTGCCGACCGCACACACGGCAATGGCCGCAAGCGTTGCCACTCTTGTCCGCATAGCAATCATCGTTCGTCTCCTCACTATCATTTTGTCGTCTCGGGCATGAGCGTGACCTGCACGTAGTTCGCCGTGTCGAGGTAGGTGCCGGCCGCCTGTCGGATCGCCTCGCCCGTCAAGCCCGCGATCGCCTGCAGCGGATTGGCCATCGCGCCCAAATTCGCGGCGTCGCCGTCCTCGTAGCGGCGCGAGATCTGGTTGAGGAAATAGCCGTTGTCCTGGCTGCTCCGCTCGACCTCGCGCACCAGGGTCTCGCGGATCCGACCCACCTGGTCCATGGAAAGTGGCGTGGCCTTCACAAACGCGATCTCCTCGAACACACGCTTGGTGAGCATCGCCGTGCGTGCGGGGTCGCACGTCCAGTCGATCCGCACGCGGTATTCCGGCCGGGGGAACTTGCCGGTGCCCGGCGTGACGGTAATGCTGTAGGTGCCGCCGAGCTCCTGCCGGATCGTGTCGAAGAGCCGCGACTGCAGAACAAGGGTCATCGTCCGGAGGGCCAGCTTGTGCGCGTCGTCGTAGGCGAACGGTCCAGAAAAGACGACCGCCACCTGGCTCTTGGGCGCAATACCCTTCTCGATGGTCTGCTGGACGACCCCTGTCGGCGGCGAGATGCCGAGGTCGCGCCAGTTCTCGCGGCCGTGCGTCGCCGGCAGGCTGGCGATGTAGGTCTCGACGAGCGGCTTGATCGCCTCGGGCTTGAAGCTGCCGACGAACACGAAGGTGAAGCGGCTCGCGTCGGCGAACCGCGCCTTGTAGAACGCCAGCGACTTCGCAAGATTCCACTGCTCGAGTGTGGCCGGCGTCTCGGGCCGCCGGCGCGGGCTGTTTTGGCTGAGGGCCGCATCGATCGCCTGCTCGAACACCACGTCGGGGCTCGCCAACCGGTTCGCCAGCAGCGCCCTGCCCCGCGACGCCATCGCGGCGAACGCGGTCGGGTCAGCGCGCGGCTCCGTGAACCGCAGGTGCAGCAGCTGGAACAGCGTCTCGAGATCCTGCGGCGTGCTGCCGCCGTCCATGCCCTGGTCGAGCTCGTCGATGAACGGCCGGACGACCGCCGCCTTGCCTGTCAGGATTTTGTCCAGCGTCACCGCATCGAAACGGCCGACGCCTCCGCCCGTGACGACGGCGTCCGCCA
>JBEQUD010000036.1:0-3675 GCA_040349235.1 Acidobacteriota bacterium | reverse complement strand
GCTTGAAGTCCGTGATGCCCATCGCGCGGCACCGCTCTTCGTGCTCGGGCTTGGTGACGACGAGCCGGGCGAAGATCTCCCCGTTCAGGCAGCGCATCGCCGCGGCGGTCAGCACGCCTTCGGGTGCGCCGCCTGTGCCCATGACGGCATGCACGCCCGAGCCGGCCACGGCCGCCGTGATCCCCGCCGACAGGTCGCCGTCGCCAATCAACCGGATGCGCGCGCCGGTCGCGCGGATATCGTCGATGAGCTTGGTGTGGCGTTCGCGGTCGAGGACGACGACGACGAGATCCTTGACGTCGCGGCCCAGGCACCGGGCAATCGCGTCGAGGTTCTCCGCGACCGGTGCGTCAAGGCTGACGTGGTCCTTCGAGCTCGGCCCGACCACCAGCTTTTCCATGTAGAGGTCCGGGGCATGCAGCAGGCCGCCGCGCTCGGATGCCGCCAACACGGCAATCGCGTTCGGCGCGCCGGTGGCGCACAGGTTCGTGCCTTCGAGCGGGTCTACGGCGATGTCAACCTGGTCGTAGTGCGGCACCAGCGGCCCGGTGACGTGCGGCGCGTTGGCCAGCCCGACCTTCTCGCCGATATAGAGCATCGGCGCTTCGTCGCGCTCGCCTTCGCCGATGACGATGGTCCCGTCCATGGCGAGCGTGTCCATGGAGGCGCGCATCGACTCGACGGCCACCTGGTCTGACTTGTGGCGGTCGCCCTGTCCCATGGTATGGGCGCACGCGATGGCCGCCTGTTCAACGACGCGGAGAAAGTCGAGCGAGAAGTCAGAATCCATGTGTATCGCAACCTATACTGAGTGTTCAGGTCCAACAGGGGTCGGCAGCGCACACCGCGTGGGCCGATCGACCCGGTATCCGAGTAAGTAGTCCGCCTGCATCACCATGTGCACTTCACGGGTCCCTTCGTAGATGACGCCCGCCTTGCAGTTCCTGTAGAAGCGACCAACGGGGTACTCGTCGGAGAACCCGTTGGCGCCGTGGATCTGCACGGCGTCGCCCGCCGCGCGTTCGGAGGCGGTCGCGGCAAACCACTTCGCGAGCCCGGTCTCGCGGGTGTTCCGCTGCCCCATGTTCTTCAGCCACCCGGCCCGCAGCCACAACAGCCGCGAGGCTTGGTAGTCCGACTCCATCCGCGCGAGCATCTCCTTCACGAGCTGGTGCTGCCCGATCTCGACGCCGAAGGTCTTGCGCTGGCGCGCATACGCCACGCTCGCGTCACGACACGCCCGCACCAGGCCGGTCGCGCCGGCCGCGACCGTATAACGTCCCTCATCGAGCGCGGTCATGGCTATCTTGAAGCCCTCGCCCGGCTGGCCGAGGAGATTCTCGTCCGGCACCTCGACCTTGTCCAGGGTGAGGTAGCCGGTATCACCCGCGAGGATGCCCCATTTTTCCTTCATCGGCCCGCTGGCGAAACCCTTGAACGCCCGCTCGACGATGAAGGCGCTCATCCCGGATGTGTCGCGCTGCTGCTTCTTGTGCAGATCGGTCCACGCGAAAATGAGAAACGTGTCGGCGACATTCGCGAGCGAAATCCAGCTTTTCTCGCCAGTGATGACGTACCGGCTCCCAGTCTTGACGGCGGTCGTCTGGATGCCGCGCACGTCGCTGCCGGCGCCCGGTTCGGTCAGCCCGTACCCCCCAATCGTCCGGCCGGCGGCCTGCGGGACGAGATAGCGCTGCTTCTGCGCTTCGGTGCCCCAGGTGAGCAGTGACAGGCTGTTGAGCCCGGCATGGACCGACATCACGACGCGCAGCGACGTATCGACGTATTCCAGCTCCTCGCACGACAGGCCGAGCGACACATAGTCCATGCCCGCCCCGCCGTAGCAGGCGGGCACCGACGCGCCGAGGAGGCCCAGCGCGGCCATGCCGCCAATGACCCGGTCGCGATCGAAGTGACGCCGGCGGTCGTCGTCGTGAATGTGCGGGGCGACGTCACGGGCCAGCCACTCACGGACCGACTGCTGGAGCAGGCGCTGTTCGTCGGTCAGGCTGAAATCGATCATGCGGCAGGGTTCTGACGGAGGCGGGCCATGCTATCACGCACGCCGGACCACGTGCACGGCGGCGCCGCGGCCAAGCCCGAGCCGCAGAGCCGCACTCGCGCCGTTGACGGCGACCTCGAGGTGGCCGGTGCTTCCGACGAGCGCACAGAGCTCGCCCGCCGCGACATCCGCGTACGTGGCGACCAGGGCCGGCGCGCACGTGCCGATGTGGACGTCGAGGGCCGAGGCACCCACCTGGGCCAGCGTGTCGCGATGGATGTTCGAGATGAGATTGCCGAAGCGATCGACGCGCACGACCTGTCCCACCGCGCCGGTGGCGTCCAGCACCGGTGTCGGAAGGACGAGACGCGACAGCGGCGCAGCGGGTGGGCCCAGGCTCGCGAGCGGCACACCCGTGGCGAGCCACGCCGCGGCCGGCGCAAAGCGATCGCGCCCCTCGAACGTCCGGCTGACGGTGGGTCGCTGGTAGCGCGGCTCAGTCAACTCGACGACCTCCGGCGCCGGCAGATCGGCCAGCGCGCCGTTGAGGACACCGTTGTCCGGTGCGACGAACACATATCCCCCCGCCGCGGCCGCGATGGCGGGCCTCGAGGAGCCGACCCCAGGGTCTACGACCACCAGGAAGATGGTGCCGGCCGGGAAGTAGCGGTAGGCCGCGGCGAGTTCGAGCGACGCCGCCACGACGTCCTGAGGGGGCACGTCGTGGGAGATGTCCACCAGCGTGGCCGACGGACAGATGCCGAGGATGACGCCTTTCATCGCGCCCACGTAGTGGTCGCGAAGGCCGAAGTCCGTCAGGAGCGCGATGGGCGGGGGCGACGGCGGAATCGTGGTCAGGCCGGTTTCCTGAAGAGGATTTCGCGCATGTTGTTGAGCATGAGGAACGAGTCCGACACGCGCAGGCCGCTGAACAGCTTGATGATGTCACCGTTCAAGAGCACGGCCTGCCGCCCGCGCGCCGCAGGGTACGGGCGATGTTTGAGGTTCACGTCGTCCATCACGACGTACTTCGTGTAGTGGCTGTCGCGCGATTGCGCCGTGCCGAAGAAGGCGAGCAGGACGCCGTCGGGCCGCATCACGCGCGACAGTTCGCCCGCCAGTGCCAGCGCGGAAGGCTTGTCGAGGTAGTCGAGGAGATCCCAGCAGAGCACCGCGTCCACGGTGCCGCTCTTCTGGGAGAAGCGCCCTTTCAGGAAGGCCGGCAGTTCGGCGAGCGTTCCCGCGCGCGCGTGCCGGTCGATGTCGGCGAAGATGTCTTCGATGAGAATCTTGCAGCCGAACCGCTCGCCGAAGAAGCTCACGTTGCTCCCGACGACCGGGCCTAGGTCCAGTACCACGGGCGATTGGCTGGAGGCCAGCGACGCGAGCAGTTTCCTCAGCGCCTTGGTCGCGAAGACCGGGTCCTCGGCGACGGCAGACGGCCCAGGAGCCACGACCGCGTCGGGTCGGTGCGTGCCGAGGCGATCGAGCAGCCCCACGGCGGACCGTTAGGCGCCCGCTCGGACCGGCGCGGGCACGGACGGCGCTGCCGGGGGCGCGGCCGCGGCGGGCGGCGCGGGCGGCTTGGCGTCGGTCTTGGCCTGCGCGTGCTCGGGCTTGCGCTGCATGTCCACGCTGCCGCGGAAGTGCGCCCCCTCGGCGATGGCGACGCG
>JBEQUD010000035.1:0-4645 GCA_040349235.1 Acidobacteriota bacterium | reverse complement strand
AACACCAAGTAGGAGACACGAGTCATGGCAAAACAGATTGTCTACGGCGAGGATGCACGGCGGTCCGTGCTGCGCGGCATCAACCAGCTGGCGGATGCGGTAAAGGTCACGCTCGGGCCCAAAGGCCGAAACGTCGTGATCGACAAGAAGTTCGGGTCGCCGAACATCACCAAGGACGGCGTCACCGTCGCGAAGGAAATCGACCTCGAGAACCCGCTCGAGAACATGGGCGCGCAGATGGTGCGTGAGGTCGCCAGCAAGACGTCGGACACGGCAGGCGACGGCACCACGACCGCGACCGTCCTGGCCCAGGCGATTTACCGCGAGGGGGCGAAGAATGTCGCGGCGGGCGCGAATCCGATGGACGTCAAGCGCGGCATCGAGAAGGCCGTGGAGACGCTCGTCGCCGAACTGAAGAAGATGTCGAAGCCGGTGACGGGCAATATGGTGGCCCAGGTCGGCACCATCTCGGCCAACAACGACGAAACCATCGGGAAGATCATCGCCGACGCCATGGACAAGGTCGGCAAGGACGGCGTGATCACAGTGGAAGAGGCCAAGAGCATGGAAACGTCGCTCGAGGTCGTCGAAGGGATGCAGTTCGATCGCGGGTACCTCTCGGCCTACTTCGTGACGGATCCCGAGCGCATGGAAGTGGTGCTCGAGAATCCCGTCATCCTGATTCACGAGAAGAAGATCAGCTCGATGAAGGACCTGCTGCCCGTGCTCGAGGAGGTGGCGCGCCTCAGCCGCCCGCTGCTCATCATCGCGGAGGACATCGAGGGTGAGGCGCTGGCGACCCTCGTCGTGAACAAGCTGCGCGGCACGATTCAGGTCGCGGCCGTCAAGGCCCCCGGTTTCGGCGATCGGCGCAAAGCCATGCTCGAGGACATTGCCACGCTCACCGGCGGCAAGGCGATCACGGAGGACCTGGGCCTCAAACTCGAGAGCGTGAAGATCGAAGACCTCGGCCATGCCAAGAAAGTAACGATCGACAAGGACCACACGACGGTCGTTGAAGGGGCGGGGACGTCGGCCGCGCTCGAGGGCCGCGTGAAGCAGCTCCGCGCCCAGGTCGAGGACTCGACCTCGGACTACGACCGCGAGAAGCTGCAGGAGCGGCTGGCGAAGCTCGTCGGCGGCGTGGCCATCATCAAGGTGGGTGCGGCGACCGAGACCGAGATGAAGGAGAAGAAAGCCCGCGTCGAGGACGCGATGCACGCGACGAAAGCGGCCGTGGAAGAGGGGATCGTGCCCGGCGGCGGCGTGGCGCTGATTCGGGCGTCGAACGCGCTCGACGCGCTGACGCTCGAGGGCGACCAGCAGGTCGGCGTCGAGATCATCCGGCGCGCCATCGAGGAGCCGATGCGGTGGATTGCCACCAACGCGGGTGAAGAGGGCGCCGTGGTCGTCCAGAAGGTGCGCGGCATGAAGGACGAAGAGGGCTTCAACGCGCTCACGGACACGTACGAGAACCTCGTGAAGGCGGGCGTCATCGACCCCACGAAGGTGGTGCGCTCGGCGCTCCAGAATGCGTCGTCCATTGCCTCGCTGCTGCTCACGACCGAAGCCCTTATCTGCGAGCTGCCGGAGGAGAAGAGGGATGCGGTGGCCGGCATGGCGGGCGGCGGCATGGGCGGGATGTAATGCCGTCAAAAATCATCGGAATCGACCTGGGCACGACCAACTCCGTCGTGGCCGTGATGGAAGCCGGCGAGCCCACCGTTATCGTCAACCATGAAGGGGCGCGCACGACTCCGTCGGTCGTCGCCTTCACGAAGGACGGCGAACGCCTCGGCGGCCAGGTCGCGAAGCGCCAGTCCGTGACGAACCCGGAGAACACCGTCTTCTCGATCAAACGCTTCATGGGCCGCAAGTACGACGAGGTCACCGCGGAGATCACCCGCGTGCCCTACAAAGTCGTGCGCGCGTCGAACGGCGACGCCTGGGTCGAGATTCGTGGCAAGCAGTCTTCGCCCCCGGAGATCTCCGCGCTCATCCTGAGGAAACTCAAGGAATCCGCAGAAGCGTACTTGGGCGGCGCGGTGACCGACGCCGTCATCACCGTGCCGGCCTACTTCAACGACGCACAGCGGCAGGCGACCAAGGACGCGGGACAGGTCGCCGGCCTCAACGTGCGGCGCATCATCAACGAGCCCACGGCGGCCGCGCTGGCCTACGGCCTGGACAAGAAGAAGGACGAGACGATCGTCGTCTACGATTTCGGCGGCGGCACGTTCGATGTCTCCGTCCTCGAAGTGGGCGACGGGGTCGTGGAAGTGAAGTCCACCAACGGCGACACGCATCTCGGCGGAGACGATCTCGACCAGCGTGTCATCGACTGGATCGCGGCAGAGTTCAAGAAGAGTGACGGCATCGATCTCGGCAAGGATCGGATGGCGTTGCAGCGCCTCAAGGAAGCGGGTGAAAAGGCGAAGATCGAGCTCTCCTCCGTCATCGAGACCGACATCAATCTGCCGTTCATCACGGCCGACGCGAGCGGGCCCAGGCATCTGGCCCTGAAGCTGTCGCGCGCGAAGCTCGAATCGCTCGTGGACGACCTGCTCCAGCGCACGATGGCGCCGCTCAAACAGGCGCTGGCCGACGCCGGTGTGGACGCGAAGAACGTTGACGAGGTCGTGCTCGTCGGCGGCATGACGCGGATGCCGCGGATCCAGGAACTCGTCAAGGACGTATTCGGCAAGGATCCCCACAAAGGCGTGAACCCGGACGAGGTGGTCGCCATCGGCGCGGCCGTGCAGGCGGGTGTGCTGGCGGGCGACGTGAAGGACGTGCTGCTGCTCGACGTGACGCCGCTCTCGCTGGGTATCGAGACGCTCGGCGGCGTGATGACGACGCTCATCCCACGCAACACCACGATTCCCACGAAGAAGGGCGAGATGTTCTCGACGGCTGCCGACAATCAGTCGGACGTGGAGGTGCACGTGCTACAAGGCGAGCGTCCGCTGGCGAGGGACAATCGCACGCTTGGCAGGTTTCACCTCGGGGGCCTCCCGCCCGCCCCCAGGGGCCAGCCGAAAGTGGAAGTCACGTTCGACGTGGACGCCAACGGCATCGTCAATGTGTCGGCGAAAGATCAAGCCACCGGCAAGGAGCAGACGATCACCATCACGTCGTCGAGCGGCCTCTCGAGGGACGAGGTGGATCGGCTGGTGAAGGAGGCGCAGGCGCACGCGGACGACGATCGGAAGCGTCGCGAGGAAATCGAGGCGCGGAACGACGCTGACGCGCAGGCGTACAGGAAGGAGCGCGAGGCCGAGACGCCACCGTCCCAGCCAGCGGCGCCGACCTCCTCGAATACGGCCGACGGTGAAGTGATCGATGCCGATCCCGTAGCGGCCCACTAGGCCTATGCGCCTATGAGGCCCGCGTGGCCGGGGCGGCCCGGTGATGCCGCGCCAGCAGCCGCCGGATTTCGGTGACGAACAGGTCCGGCACGCACGGCTTGGCCAGGAACACATCGCACCCCGCGGCGTAGGCCCGGTCCCGTTCCGATGGCCATGCGCAGGACGTCAACATGATGACGGGAATGGCCCTCGTGCGTTGGGCATTCTTGAGGCGTGCCACGAGCGCGACGCCGTCGAGGGAACCGGGAAGCAGAGACTCCGTCACGATGAGGTCCACCTGCGGCGCGAGAGTCAAGGCGTCGGCGGCCATTGAGACCGCCACGGCGAGGAAGTGCCGCTGGCGCAGGTACGCCAGATACAGCTCGCGGTCGTCCCGCTCGGGCTGCGCGAGGAGGATGACCGTGTTCGGCGAGGCGGTGATGGGGGGCATGCGGACATTGTGCGGACGAACATCGCGGGCCGCTGTACGAAAGTGAACAGGGGGCAGGAAAGCGGGCGCGCGCGGGCACGCCTTCCTGCCGCTGCTGCCGCAGCATTAGGACGCGGGCGTCATCTCGACCTCGCTCGAGACGCGGCGTACGCCGCGCACGGCGTGCGCGACCTCGACCGATTCCAGGTGGGCTTCGAGTGAGGTGGCCTTGCCGGACAAGAGCACCACGCCCTTGTTCACCGACGCGACCTCGATGCCGCTGGCGCTGACCCGGCGGTTGGCCTTGAAGGCCGCCGTGACGCTCTTCTTGATGGCGTCGTCCGAACGCTGCACGACCGTCCTCAATCCCTTGGGGACGATCTGCAGCATGTTCTTGACGTCCTTGGCGCCGTCGATGCCGCGCGCGACGGTGCCGGCCTTCGTCTTCTCCCCATCGGTCGCCACCTTGCCGTGCAGCGTGACGACACCGTTGACGGTATCGACGTTGAGGTCGCTGGTGCTGACGCCTTCGGTCGTCATCAGCGAGACCTTCGTCTTCATGGTCACCCAGGCGTCCGGCGTATCGGCGGCATGCACGATGGCCCCGACCGTCAACACCATGGCGAGCGCTACGCCGCCCCTGCGGGATTTCTTGACGGCCTGGCCGATGTCGGTGATCGCGTCGCCGACCGTACGCCGGATTCGGCCGGCGACGTCCTGCGTCATGCCTTTGGCTTCGTCCATGACGCCCTCATGGTGTAGGCGCGCGTTGTTCGTCAGCTCGCCTGCGACCTGCTTGATGCGGCCCTTGAACGCCTCGGCCTTGCCTGCGATCTCATCTCGATTCATAGCGGGTTCCTTTCTGCGG
>JBEQUD010000204.1:0-3370 GCA_040349235.1 Acidobacteriota bacterium | reverse complement strand
ACGAACGCGTCGTGCGCCGCGTACAACCGAGCCATGCGCGCGTGGGTCCACCGGCCGCGTGCGAGGTGGATCCGTGCATCGCCGGTGGTCCACGCGCAGTCCTCCGACGTTTTGATCGTCAACGTCGCCCCGCGGCCCGACCCAAGAAGCCGCTGGAACCCGCCGATGAGCAGGTGGTGCCCCTTGCGAAAGTGGGGCTCGCCGACGAACAGGAACCGGAACGGGCGATGGGGCGCCCAGGCGCGCTTGGCCGCCGGGGGCCGCAGATCGAGCGCCGGCGGGGCAAACCGCACTGGAGCCGTGACGCCGCTCGCATGCAGAAGGGCCGCGAGATGGGTGCTCGCCGCCCAGACTTCGTCGAACGCGTTCAACCGCAGCGCCCACGGCGATGGATAGCGACTCCATTCATGAAACGGCACGGCGATGTTCACCGCACCGGGGACGGGGGCGAAGCGGGGGCCGAGGGTGCTGTGCAGGACGACAGTGCCGCGCGGGACGCGGGGCGCGACGGTGGGGTACGGCCGGACCTCGCAGCGAAGGCCCATGGCGCGAAAGGTGTCCAGGTAGAGCGTCGCGATGGTGCCATAGCTGGCAACGGTCGGGTCGCACAGGATGACGAGCGCTCCAGGCATGGCGCCATTGTCTCAGATACCTGCAGGGGAGAGCGCCCCAGCCGGGGCGGTCGCCCTGACCGCGGCAAGCCCTGGCCAGCCTCAAGGTCCCACCCCGACTGCCGATTCCCGACACGACGCACGACCGCGTGCGACGAAACATATGACATCCCCAACGATCCTTCGTGACGACCAGCTGGAGCGGCAGACCCGGCTCAAGATCGCGTTTGCGGAGTCCGGAATCGGGTCCTCGACCGCGCTGCACGTCCTCATGGCGACGATCTACAGGCACACCCCGGCTTGGCTCGCGCACGGGCACCGGGTCGCGACGGCGGCGATAAAGATGGGTGAGGAACTCGGCCTGCACCACCGGGCGCTCGGCGAACTCGAATGCGCGGCCTTGGTCCAGAATCTCGGCCGCCTGGTCCTCGGCGACAGCCGGGGGGCCGACGAGTGGGATCTGGCCGATATGCGGCGCGCCGGCGAGCAGGTGGGGATCGCGGCGGACATCGCGGCCGCGGCGCCGTTTCTGGCCAACACCAGCCTGCTGGTCCGCGCCTCCCGCGAGTGCTTCGACGGGTCGGGGTTTCCGGCCAGACTGGCGGGCGACCGCATCCCGCTCGGCGCGCGGATTCTGCACGCGGCCGAAACAGTGGATTCGCTGAATTCGCTCTGCGCGACGATGGGCGTGGGGCAGGAAATCACGAATATCGAGGCGGCCCGGTGCGCAGGCACGCGGCTGGACCCGCAAGTGGTCGGGGCGTGGCTACGGTGTTCTGAAGGACCGCCTCGGGGAATTCTCCCCGGCGCGACGGCGCAGGAACGACACTTCTAAGGCTGAACACATGCTACTTCTCGTTGGTGTCGTCACCGTTATCGGCGCGGTTATTGGGGGCTACCTGTTCGAAGGGGGCAATCTCCTGCTGCTGATCCAGCCCTCCGAGTTCATCATCATCGGTGGCGCCGCGATTGGCAGCCTGCTCATCAGTACCCCCCCGATTGTCCTGAAGATGCTCCTCCAGCAGTGCACGGGCCTCTTGGGCAAGGGGCTCACGCCCGAGGACTACAAGGATCTGCTGGGCATGCTGTACCAGATCTTCCGCCTGACCCAGCAGAGCGGCATCATGGCGCTCGAAGCGCACTTCGAGAAGCCGTCCGAGAGCTCCATCCTCAAGGCGCACCCGAACTTCCTGAAGCGCCATCACTCGGTCGATTTCCTGGCGGACTCCTTCAAGGTGATCATCGTCGGGGGCATCCTGCCGCACGACCTCGACGCCTTGATGGACGAAGATCTGCACGTGCACCACGAGGACGCCGCCCGCCCCGCGGCCACGCTCGCCTCGGTCGGCGATGCGCTCCCTGGCCTGGGCATCGTCGCCGCCGTGCTCGGCGTCGTGCTGACGATGCAGGCCATTGACGGCCCCCCCGCGGAGATCGGTCTCAAGGTCGGTGCCGCGCTCGTTGGCACGTTCCTCGGCATCTTGATGTCCTACGGGTTCGTCGCGCCGATCTCGTCGAGCCTGACCCAACGCATGCAGGAGGACGGACGCTACGGGCAGTGCATCAAGGCGGGCGTGATCGCGCATTACAAGGGATTCGCGCCGGCCATTGCCGTTGAATTCGCACGCCGGACCCTGCCGCACCATCTCCGGCCGAGCTTCGAGGAGACCGAGAAGTTCTGCCGTGCCGCGCGGTCCGGCACGGAACAGGCGGCGGCCTGATGTCGAAGACGCCGCCCAACACGATCTTCATCGTCAAGAAGGCACGCGGCCACGCGGGCGGGCACCACGGCGGGGCCTGGAAGGTCGCCTACGCGGATTTCGTCACCGCGATGATGGCGTTCTTTCTCGTCATGTGGCTCGTCACGCAGAGCAAGGAAGTGAAGGCCGGCGTGGCGGGCTATTTCCGCGACCCGGGGATCTTCAACTACGAGCACGGCAAGGGTGTCTTGCCCGGCGGCACGCCAGGCGTCGAGGCCAACGGCGCCCCCAAGGTCACGATGGTCGATCCGAAGGCCGACGCCGAGAAGGACCGCCAGCAGTTGAACGTGACCGCGGAGAAGATCCGGGCCGAGCTGCAGCAAGCGCCCGAGTTCAAGCGTCTGCGGGACCAGGTCGAGGTGTCCGTCGCTCCGGAGGGCTTGCGCATCGAAATGGTCGAGCGGTCGGGGTCGAGCTTCTTCGGCAGCGGGAGCGCGGTGCTGCTCGGGGACAGCGAACGGATTCTCGGGGTGGTCGCCAAAGAGCTCAGCGGACTCTCGAACGAGGTCGTCATCGAAGGGCACAGCGACAGCCGCCCCTTCGCGAACGGCGAGAAGTACGGCAACTGGGAGCTATCGACGGACCGCGCCAACGCCGCGCGCCGCGTCGTGGAGCACCAGGGCCTGCATCCGGGGCAGATTCGGGGGGTCCGCGGCTACGCCGACACCGAGCTCCATATCAAGTCGGACCCGTTCGACCCGCGCAACCGGCGCGTGTCCATCGTGGTCCGCAGCAAGGCGCCCGAGCAGGTGTCGGTGTCCGGGCCGGGTGTGTCCCCCGAGGCGACGTTCCCGGAGGGCGTCAAGGCCTCGCCGGCGGGCCCGGCGAAGCCGGAGCCAGGGGTGCCGCCCGCGGCCGCCCCGGCCAAGACCGCGCCGCCCCAGGGGCATTGAGGGCGGTTCCGGCGGCGTCAAGTGTTTCGCCCCGCGGCCGATTTCCCCTCCATGCAGTGGCGCGAGGCCTCCGGGCCTGGACTCTCGACGACCCGACCTGAGGCAC
>JBEQUD010000020.1:0-2657 GCA_040349235.1 Acidobacteriota bacterium | reverse complement strand
CATCCTCCTCGTCCTCGTCGGGGCGCTGCTTGCCTACGCGTCCATGCGGCCCGACACCCTGCACGTCGAGCGCAGCGTCGTCATCAACGCGCCGGCCGCGCGGGTGTTCGCGCTCATCGACGACTTCCACCAGTGGTCGGCCTGGTCGCCGTACGAGCACCGCGACCCGGCGATGCACAAGACCTACAGCGGCGCGCCACAGGGGAAGGGCGCCGTCTACGAGTGGGACGGCAACCGCGAGGTCGGCCAGGGCCGCATGGAGATCACGGAGACGGCACAGCCCTCCCGCATCACGATCAAGCTGGATTTCGTGAAGCCGTTCGAGGGCCACAACGTCGCGCAATTCCTGCTCGCCGCGCACGGCGACACGACCGAGGTGACCTGGGCGATGGACGGGCCGACGCCGTTCGTCGGGAAGGCGATCGGGATCTTCCTGAACATGGACAACATGATCGGTGGCGATTTCGCGACCGGGCTCGCCAGCCTCAAGGCGCTGGCCGAGCGCTAGGCCCGCCGCAAAGGACCGCACCATGCCAGAGGGACCGGAAGTCGATACCGACAAGCTGAACGAAGCCATCCACGAGACGCTCGAACGCGAGGGCGGCTCGTTTCTGAAGCGCATCGCCCTGACGACCGCGATCCTGGCGGCGTTCGCCGCGGTGGCGTCGCTCGAGGCGGGGTCCACGGTCAACGAAGCGCTGCTCCTCAAGACCGAAGCCACCCGAGACCAGGCGGCCGCCTCCGATCAGTGGGCCTACTACCAGGCAAAAGGGATCAAAGCCGCCGTCCAGGAGGCGTCGCGCACGGCGTGGCTGGCGCAGGGCAAAGCCGCGCCCGACGAATTCAAGCAGGCCGCCGACCGCTACGGCCGCGAACAGGACGAGATCAAGAAGATCGCGGAAGGGAAGGAGCACGCGCGCGACGAGAAGTCCGCGGAAGCCGACCACCTGCTCCATCGCCACCACGGATTCGCCGACGCGGTCGCGCTGTTCCAGATTGCCATCGCGCTCGGCGCGATCGCGGCGCTGACGCGGGCCCAGAGCATGTGGTTCGGGTCCGTGCTCATCGGCCTCGGCGCGGTAGCGCTCTTCGGCGCGCAGTGGATTCGATAGTCGGACGGCGCCTGCTCGGCACGGCTCCCCTGGGAACAACCCCGCACGGGACAACCTCGCACCGAACGACCGTCCCCGGACGCACGCCCTGACCCATGACCACCGGACGGAAGCAGGTGGCGCGCACGAACGCGCGAACGGTGCAGAAGAAGGCGGGTCGTAAAGCCGACGGCCCGTCGCGCCGGCCATTGGCCGATGTCCCGGGCCCCCCGCGCCGTGTGGACACGCGCGCCGTGGCGTGGCTGCTCGCCGTTCTTGCTCTGACCGTGGCGGTCTACGCGCCCGTCGCCCACCATCAGTTCCTCAGTTGGGACGACCCGCAGTACGTCACCGACAACCCATACGTGCGCGGCGGCCTCTCGTGGGCAAGCGCGCGCTGGGCCTTCACGACCGCCTATGCGTCCAACTGGCACCCGCTCACGTGGCTGTCGCACATGGCGGACGTCGAGTGGTACGGTGTCGCGCCGGGGCCCGCCCACCTCACCAATCTCGCCCTGCACATGGGCACGACCGCCGTCCTGTTTGTGGTGCTGGCGCAGATGACGGGCGCGGCCGGACCGAGCGCTGTCGTGGCGGCGCTCTTTGCCGTGCATCCGCTGCACGTCGAATCCGTCGCCTGGGTCGCCGAACGCAAGGACGTGCTCAGCACGCTGCTGTGGTCCCTCACCCTGTGGGCGTATCTCGGCGCGGTCCGGCGGCCGTCCTTCGCGCGGTCACTCGGGGTCGCAGCGGTGTTTCTACTGGCGCTGCTGGCCAAGCCGATGGTCCTCACGCTGCCGTTCGTCCTGCTGCTCCTCGACGTCTGGCCCCTCGGGCGTTTCACGTTCGCACCCGAGGGAAAACAGGGTCGGGGCCGTGCGCGGACGGCGTTCGCACTGGTCCGCGAGAAGACGATGCTGTTTGCGCTGGCAGGTGCATCGGCGGCCGCCACCTACGTCGCACAGCGCCGGGGCGGCGCGGTGGCCGACATCGAGCTATTGCCCTTCGGCACCCGGGTGGCCAATGCGGTCGTCTCGTACGCGGCCTACCTCCGCCAGACGATCTGGCCAACTGGGCTGGCTGCGTTCTACCCTTACGCGCGTCCCATTTCGGTACCGCTCGTCGTGGGCTCGGGGGTGGCGCTCGCCTGCGCCACCGTGATCGCGGCACGCGAAGCGCGACGGCGGCCGTACCTGCTGGTCGGATGGCTGTGGTACCTGGGCACGCTGGTTCCGGTCATCGGCCTCGTCCACGTCGGAAGCCAGGCGCGGGCGGACCGCTACACCTACGTCCCGCTCATCGGCATCTTCGTCGCCGTGGTCTGGCTGGCACGCGATGTCGCCAACAGTCGGCCCCGGTGGCGCCCGTGGTTGGTCTCGGCGGCCGTCGTCGCGATCGGCGCCTGCGCGGTGGTCGCGCGCATGCAGGTGATGTACTGGGCCGACAGCCTGTCGCTGTGGCAGCACTCGGCGGAGGTCACCGCTACGAACGAAGTCGCGGAGACGGGGATTGGGCGTGCGCTCTCAGAACAGTCCCGAAACGAGGATGCCATCCGGCACTATCGCG
>JBEQUD010000018.1:0-8620 GCA_040349235.1 Acidobacteriota bacterium | reverse complement strand
GCACGAATGAACGTCGCGTTGGCCTCCCGCAACTGGCCGAGCGCGGCGCGCGCGCGCGCGCCCCGCGCCAGGTCCACCGCGTCGCGGCCGGTCTCGGTGAGGACCGCGACATCAGCGAGGACTGCCGGTGCGTCGCTGCCGCCGCGCTGCTGGCGTAGCAGTCCGAGCTCGAGGGCGGCGTCGCTGCGCGGGGCACGCGCGACCACCCGGCGCAGCGTCGCCTCGGCCTCGTCGTAGCGCCCGCGCGCCAGGGCGGCGCGCGCCGCGAGCACGGCGGTCTCGGGATCAGCCTGGTCGCGCGTCGCTGTGAGGGCCTCGACGTCGGCGTAGCGCCCCTCGAGTAGCGCGCGCGCCGCGGCGGGGAGGGGCGCCGGGCCCCGGCGTGGGAGTTGCGCGGTCGTGCCAGCGATGGGCAGGGCCAGGAGCAGCGCGACAAACAGCAGGGCGCGACGGCGTCGGCGCATAGCTCTTTGCATTATAGTCGCCCGGCGTCAGCCGGGCCGGGCGAGCGCGCGGTCCTCGACGCTCATCCGTTTGGCCAGCAGCCCCCCGAACACAACTGTCGCGAGCACACCGTTGACGGCAGCGCCGGTCATCAGGGCAGCCCCTAGAATTTCGCCCGCGATCCCTACGTAGTTCGGATGGCGGAGGTAGCGGTAGGGTCCGGCGACGACGAGCGGCGCGCCGGGCACGACAATCACCCGGAACGTCCAGTACGGTCCGAGCGCACCGATCGCCCACCACTTGATCGCCTTCCCCAGGGCGAACACCACGAGGCCGGCGCCCAGCGCACCACCGGCCGGCGCCCCGCGCAGAACGCCCTCGAGGAGCATCGCGACGAACATCAGGGGGTAGACGATGCGCATCCAGGGATAGACGTCGTCAGGCGGTTCGACCCCGCCCCTCGCTCGCTGGGCCCGTTCGTTACGCGCCGCGCGGGCGGCCTCGCAGGCCATGGGGACGAACACGAGCATCGCAGCCAGGCCCAGCACCATCATGGCTGCAGCCCGCAGTCGCCGGCATGTCTGACGATGGCCCTCAGCGCGGCAGGCGCATGCGATGCCACCGTGCGCCCGACCCTGAGTGCCGCCGGCGACCCCACGATCGCGCGCAGCGTGCGGTTGAACCGCCACTTCATGCCGAACTCGCGGCGGCGGACGAGGGCCAGTTCGGCGTGCGCGCCCGCCCACCCGTGCTCGAGCGTGCGGAGCGCGGTGAGCGCGGCCAGCTCCCCTCCGCGGAACGCAAACCGCATCCCGTCGCCGGTCATCGGGTCGATGAACCCCGCGGCGTCACCTGCGAGCAGCAGGCCGTCGCACGCCGCCGGGCGCACGTCAATGGCCAGCGGCCCCAGCACCACAGGGGGCGCCGTCAGGCGCGCGCCTCTGAAGCGCGAGCCGAGCACCTCGTCCTTGGCAAGGACCCGACGAAGGAGCGCCGCCGGATCGCCGAAGCTCGTCCCGGCGCCACCCCATGGCTTGACCAGGCACACGTTCGCGAGGCCCCCGGGCATAGGCGCGAGGCCGATGTACATCCCGCGCCGCAAGTGCATTTCGCCAAACGCGGACACGCCGTCCACGCCTTCGAAGTAGGCGCCAATCGCCCACCGCCGCGGTCGCGCGGGCCGCTCGGCGAGGCCGAGGCCAAACGCAAGCGTCGAACACCGTCCATCCGCGCCGATGACGACCCGCGCCGGAACCGTGGCACTGACGCCGGCTCGCTCTGTGACCACGCCCCGGACACGATCCCGGCGCCGTTCGTCACGTACGGCCGCGCGGACTCGCGTCCCGGGCTCGAACTCGGCCCCGGCCTGCGTCGCCTGCTCTACGAGAGACAGGTCCAGGTCGCGACGCATGAGCGATCGCCCGTGCTGCCCGTTTGGATACCGGCTCTGCACGGCCACGCCGTCCTCGCCGGTCACGACCATGCCGGCGATCAGGAGTCCGCGGGCATCGAGCATGGACGCCAGTTCCAGGCGCCGGAGCAAGGCCAGGGCGCCAGGGTTGACCGTGTCGCCGCAAAGCTTCTCGCGGGGGAAATGCGCCCGGTCGAGCAGGCGGACCCGCGCCCCGGCCCGCGCCAGGACGGTGGCCGCCACCGCGCCCGCCGGCCCCGCGCCCACGATGAGCACGTCGAGCATCAGGCACAGCCTCCCACGGGCGGCCTGGCCGTCCAGCGCGCGTGCCGCGGTCTCACGGAACGGCCCCGATAACGATGGCGCTGTTCTTGGACCCGAACCCGAGGCAACTGCAGAGCGCCGCCTCGACATGGGCCGGACGCCCCTGATTCGGGATGAAGTCGAGATCGCAGGCAGGATCGGGGTGCTCGAGATTGATCGTCGGGGGCAGAAAGCCGTGCTCCATCGCCAACGCGGCGGTGACGATGCCGGCCGCGCCGCTGGCCCCCTGCGGGTGTCCGATCATCGATTTCACCGACGAGCCCGGAATGTGCTCGGCTCGATCGCCGAACACCTGGCGCACGCACCGCGACTCCACGGAATCGTTGATGACCGTCGATGTCCCGTGATAGCTGATGTAGCCGACCGCGTCGCGCGCGTGTCCGGACCGATCGACAGCGGTCGCGATCGCCCGGACGATCTCCTCGCCGGAGGGCGCCATCTGGACGCGGTGATACGCATCGCACGTCGAACCGTAGCCGTCCACCGACGCGTAGATCCTGGCGCCGCGCGCGCGCGCCCGGTCTTCGCGCTCGAGCACCAGCATCCATGCGCCTTCGCCGAGCACGAAGCCGTCACGGCCCTTGTCGAACGGGCGCGAGGCCTCGCCCGCGCGATCGTTATAGGCCATGGACACGACCTTCATGCGCGAGAAGCCGAAGATCATCCCGGGCGTGACGCAGGCATCGGTCCCCCCCGAGAGCAGAATCTCGGCTTCACCCGAGCGGATCAAGCCGGCGGCGTAGCCGATGGCGTCGGTCGAGCTCGTGCATCCGCATGAGAGGACATGACTGATCCCGTGCAGCCTGAGAGAAATCGAGATCTCGCTCGACACCATGCCGACAATCGAGACCGGAATCGCGTATGGGGTGACGCGCTTTCCACGCTCGACGAAGAAATCCTGATACTGGCGCTCGCCGACGTCAATGCCGCCGCCGCCGCTGCCGATGAGCACGCCCGCATTGGCTTCGCCCACACGGAGCCCCGCGTCGTTCCACGCCTCGCGCGCGGCGATGACGCCGACCAGCGCGGCCCGTGAATAGCGCTTGGGATCGGCGCGGTAATCCACGTCCCAGAGGTCGTCGCCCTCGAGCGCGGGCACGTCGTCGATGGTGACGCCCGAGACCGGCGCGGCCACCTGGCACCCGAATGTGGAGGCGTCGAACTCTGTGATCGCCCGCGTGCCGCTCCGGCCCGCGCTGACGTTCTGCCAGAAGCACTCGCGCCCCACGCCAAAGGGAGAAACCACGCCGATACCCGTAATGACCACGCGAGGGGCGCCCATATAGGGCAACATACTATCTGGTTATCACCCGATGACGACATTTGAGCGCGTCTTTGTGTGGCTGGGTGGCGGGCTGTTCGTGGCCGCGCTGACGGCGTGTGCTCATGCATATCTATTCGTCTGGGCCACGCCGGCCCCCGACGGCGGCGGGTGGGCCCTCGCGGTCGATGCCGTGCTGTTTGGCGTGTTCGCCCTCCACCACAGCGTCCTGGCGCGGGACCCGGTCAAGCACAAGATGGAGCGCCTCATCCCTGCACGGCTCCTTCGGTCCTCCTACGTCTGGTTCGCCAGCCTGTTGCTCATTGGCGTCGTCTCCTTCTGGCAGCGCGTGGCTGGCAGTTTGTACGAGGTGGCCGGGTGGCGCGCCGCGCCCCACGTCCTCGTGCAATTGACCGGTGTGTGGCTCATCGCGCGCTCGGTGCGGACGATCGATCCGCTCGAACTGGCCGGCATCACTCTGCCGGCCGATAACGATGGGCTCCAGGTGGCGGGGCCCTACCGCTGGGTGCGGCATCCGCTGTACCTCGGTTGGATTCTGGCGCTCTTTGGCGCCGCGCACATGACCGTCGATCGTTTCGCGTTCGCCGCGATTTCCACCGCGTATCTGTTCGCGGCCATTCCCTGGGAAGAGCGCTCGCTCGTCCGCGCGTTCGGCGAGTCGTACCTCCGCTATCAGCGTGAGGTGCGGTGGCGGGTACTCCCCTACATCTACTGATGCCCGCCTTTGCTATGGGCGCGTGCGAATGACCGCACGAGCACGTCACGGGCATCTCTTCAGCGCGGGAATCTCGTAATCTAGTGGCATGGCTGCCGACCCCGCCCGTTCCTACCCGAGCGACATGCCCGTGCTCGCGCTGCGCGACACCCTCGTGCTGCCGCTCACCGTCCAGCCGCTCGCCATCGATCGCCCGATCTCGCTCGAGGCCGTCAACCGCGCCCTCGGGGGCGACCGGCTCCTGTTCCTCGTGCTGCAGGCCAACGACAAGGACGATCCCGAGCCGGGCGACCTGCGGACCACCGGCACGATCGCGGCGGTCCGCCAGATGGCACGGGTGCCCGCCGGCGGCGTCCACGTCATCGTCGAAGGCCTGACGCGCGCCCGTTCCACGATCACGACCAGGACGGGCGCCGCGATTCGGGCGACCGTCGCGCCGTTTCCGGATGGGACGGAACGCACGCTCGAAGACGACGCGTACGTCCGCCGCCTCCGCGACCTGATGGAGCGGGCGATGTCGGTCGCCAGCGGCCTGTCGCAGGAACTGCGGAGCGTCGTCGCGGGAATCGACGACCCGCTGCGGCTCGCCTACTTGCTGACGAGCCTGCTCGACATCAAGGCCACCGACAAGCAGGCGATTCTCGAGCAGGACTCGCTGACGGGCAAACTCAAGACCGTGGCCGATGCCCTCACGCGCGAGGTCTCGCTCCTCGAGCTCAAAGGGCGCATCGAGTCGGCCGCCGAAAAGGAGATGGGCACGGCGCAGCGCGAGTACTTCCTGCGCCAGCAGCTCAAGGCCATCCAGGAGGAGCTCGGCGAGGGCGGGAAGCCCGACCTCCAGGATCTGCGCGGGCGCATCGCGGCGGCCAAGCTGCCCGAGGCCGTGGCCACGGTCGCCACCCGCGAGGTCGAACGCCTCGAGCGCATGACTCCGGCGTCGCCCGAATACCAGATGATCCGGACCTACATCGACTGGGTCCTGGACGTTCCGTGGGCCACGGTCACCGAAGACCGCCTCGATCCGCGGGCAGCGCGCACGGTGCTCGACGAGGACCACTACGACCTCGACAAGATCAAGGACCGCATCGTCGAGTATCTGGCGGTCCAGAAGCTCAAGTCGCAGAGCCACGCGGCCCTAGGGGCTGCCGGCGCCATACCAGCGGCAGGCACCATCAAGGGCCCATCCTGTGCTTCGTGGGCCCTCCGGGCGTGGGCAAGACCTCGCTGGGGCAATCCATCGCGCGGGCGATGAACCGCACGTTCGTGCGCATCTCCCTCGGCGGCGTCCGCGACGAGGCGGAAATTCGCGGCCATCGCCGGACGTACATCGGGGCGATTCCCGGCCGCATCGTCCAGGCGCTGAAACAGGCCGGCTCGATGAACCCGGTCTTCATGCTCGACGAGATCGACAAGGTCAGCGCGGGGTTCCAGGGCGACCCCGCGGCGGCGCTGCTCGAAGTCCTCGACCCCGCGCAGAACCACGCGTTTCGCGACCATTACCTCGAGATCAACGTCGATCTCTCACGCGTGCTCTTCATCGCCACGGCCAACCAGCTGGGGACGATTCACCCGGCGCTGCTCGACCGCATGGAGGTCATCTCGCTCGCCGGCTACAGCGAAGAAGAAAAGCGGCACATCGCGCGGCGCTACCTTCTGCCCAGGCAACTCGAGGAGCACGGCCTGACGGCGCAGATGGTCACCATCGAAGACGAGGCGCTGCGGGGCATCATCGCCGACTACACGCGCGAGGCGGGCGTCCGGAATCTGGAGCGGCAGATCGGCGCGGTCGCGCGAAAGATCGCCGCGCGCATGGCCACCGATCCGGTGCGCGCACCGGATGCGGCCGCCGCGCCCGCGGCGCCGGCAGCGCCGACCCTCGTCCGTGCGACGGACCTTGCCGACTATCTCGGCCCGGCGCGCTACCACCGCGACGTGTCCTTCCGCGTCTCACGCCCAGGCGTCGCGACGGGTGTCGCGTGGACGGAGGCCGGCGGCGACGTGCTGTTCATCGAGGCGAGCCTGCTGCCTGCGGGCCATCACGACCTCATTCTCACCGGACAGCTCGGCAACGTGATGCAGGAGTCGGCCCGCGCGGCCGTGAGCCTCCTTCGCTCGCGCGCGGCGGAGTTCGGGGTGTCGCCGGAGCTCTTCGACCGTTCCGACGTCCACGTGCACATCCCCGCTGGCGCAATTCCCAAGGACGGTCCCTCAGCGGGCGTGACGATGGCCACGGCGATTCTGTCCGCGCTGCGGAATCAGCCGGTACGCGAAGGCGTCGCGATGACGGGAGAAATCACGCTGAGCGGCCTGGTCCTCCCGGTAGGCGGCATCCGCGAAAAGGCGCTCGCGGCCGCGCGGTACGGCATCCGCGAGTTCATCCTCCCCGCGCGGAACGAGCCAGACCTTGCGGAGTTGCCGCCGGAGGTCAGGGACACGATGCACTTCGTGCCGGTGAGCACGATCGAGGAAGTGCTCGCCGTCGCGCTGCCCCAGGTGCCGGTGGCCGCAGCCTAGCGGGGCAGGACATCGCGATGCGGATCGTCTTCTACGTGTCGGGCCACGGATTCGGCCACGCCACGCGCGACGCCGAACTGATGCGCACGATGGGCGCCGTGGACCCCGGCGTGCGGTTCGTCGTGCGCACGATGGTTCCCGCCTGGCTGTTTGCCCGTTGTCCGCACGTCGCCGCGGTGCAGCCGCTCGAGACCGATACCGGCCTCGTTCAAATCGACAGTCTTCGATTCGACGAGCGGGAAACGGCCGTGCAGGCCGCGCGGTTCTACGACACGTTCGATCGCCGCGTCACCGACGAGGCCGCCGTCCTTCGTTCCCTCGACGCGGATCTCGTGATTGGGGACATCCCGCCGCTGGCCTTCGCCGCCGCCGAACGCGCGGCCGTGCCCTCGATTGCGCTCGGCAACTTCACATGGGACTGGATCTACAGCGCGTACGACGTATTCGATACCTTGGCGCCGACGGTGGTGCCCGTCATCCAACGCGCGTACGGCTCGCTCCACCTGGCCTTGCGCCTGCCGTTCCATGGCGGATTCGAGCCGATGGCTGGCCGCGTCCGAGACATTCCCCTTATCGCGCGACGCTCCCGCCGCGACCGGCGCGAGACGCGGCGCCTGCTCGGCGTCCTGGGAAACACGCCGGTCGTACTCACGTCGTTCGGCGGGTACGGCGTGGCACTTCCCGACGCGAGGCAGTTCGCCGGGACCGCGTTCACGGTGCTCGACATCGGCCAGCCCGTGCCGCACGGATTGGCCTACGAAGACATCGTCGCCGCGGCGGACGTCGTCATCAGCAAGCCCGGCTACGGCATCGTCTCGGAGTGCATCGCCAACGGCACGGCGCTGCTCTACACGTCGCGGGGCCGGCTGCGTGAATACGATCGGTTCGTCGAAGAGATGCCGCGCGTGCTGCGCTGCCGCCACCTGACTCAGGAGGCGCTGCACGCGGGCGACTGGGGCGACGCGATCGAGGCGCTGCTCGCGCAGCCCGCGCCAGCAGAGTCGCCCGCGACCGACGGGGCCGACGTGGCGGCGGCGGCCGTCTTCGACGTTCGCCGCTGAGGCGGATGCTATACTTCGCCAGGTGTTCGCTCGCCGCCAGGGCCCGCCTCCTTCCACTACGCCAGCCCTCGCCGTCCTCGCCGACATCGTCGCTGCGGGGCTCGTCGCCCTAGGCGCATTTGCGGCCATGACACATGGGGCGACGTGGCGGCTCGGCGTCATCCGTGTCGCGGTCCGATCCCCACTGCGCCCGTTCCTGTGGGCGGCAGCGGTGCTTGTCGTTCGGCATCTGTGGTCGCCGCGCCCACCGGGCTACTGCTGGCTCGTCGATTGGCGTCAGTTCGGGCGGTCGCTCCGGCAGCCGCTCGCCTTCGAGGAAGTCGATCTCTTCGGCGCGCGCCGCACCTGGCAGCAGCGCGCGTCCGAGTTCGCGCTCCTCATCGCGGCGTTCTCCGTTCTGGTCGCCGCCCTGACATGGCCGCAGGTGCGCCACCTGGACTTCGTGTCCGACCTCGGCGACCCTCTTTTCTCGATCTGGCGCCTCGACTGGGTCAGCCATCAAATCATCCGGCATCCGCTGGCGCTGTTCGACGCGAATATCTTCTATCCCGAGCGCTTCACGCTGACGTACTCGGACGCGGTCATCGTGCCCGCGCTCATGAGCGCGCCTCTGTTCTGGCTGGGCGTCCATCCTGTCGTGGTGTACAACCTGCTGCTCTTGTCGGGCTTCGTGCTCTCCGGCGTGGCGATGTTCCTGATGGTCCGCGCCCTGACCGGCCGCGTGGAAGCCGCCGCCGTCGCGGGTGCGATCTTCGCGGTCTATCCGTACCGCTACGAGCACTATTCGCACCTCGAGCTCCAGATGACGATGTGGGCCCCCCTCGCCCTCTGGATGCTCCACCGGACGCTCGCGCGCGGGCGTCTCGCGG
>JBEQUD010000004.1:0-5831 GCA_040349235.1 Acidobacteriota bacterium | reverse complement strand
GTCGTGATCTACCGGCGCCTGATGCTGCGCATCGCCGAGCGCCTGGCGACGGCCTGGCGCGCCCGCGCGCTGGTGACCGGCGAGGTGATTGGACAGGTCGCCTCGCAGACGCTCGAGAACCTCACGACCATTGCCGCCGCGACGTCCATGGAGGTGCTCCGGCCGCTCGTCGGCATGGACAAGGACGAGATCGTGGCGCAGGCCGAGCGGCTCGGCACGTTTCCCATTTCGATCATCCCCGACCAGGATTGTTGCCAGCTTTTCACGCCGCGTCACCCCGCGACGCGGGCCCGCGTCGGCGACATCCTGCGCGCCGAGGCGGCGCTTCCTGTAGACGAAATGGTCGCCTCGGCCGTCGCGAATGTCGGGGTCGAGGAGTTCAGATTTCCCGGTGCTAGAATGTTCGCGGGCGCCGATCAGGCGACACGGTAGCGCACGAAGGGCGAAAGGAACCTATGCCGGTCCAGCAGCTGACGACGAAACTCGAAGAGATCCTCGGAGCAGATGCAGCCCCGCTGCTGCAGCACGAGTGCAAGACCGTGCTCAAGGAGCACATCCACACCCCTGGCCCCGACTACGTCGAGCGGATCTACACGGGCTCCGATCGTCCGACCCGCGTGCTCGGCAGCCTCCAGTCGATGCTCGACCACGGCCGCCTCGGCGGCACGGGCTACCTGTCGATCCTCCCCGTGGACCAGGGCATCGAGCACTCGGCTGGCGCCTCCTTCGCCCCGAACCCGATTTACTTCGACTCGGAGAACATCGTCAAGCTGGCGATCGAAGGCGGCTGCAACGCGGTTGCGTCCGCGCTCGGCGTGCTCGGGTCGGTGGCGCGGAAGTACGCGCACAAGATTCCGTTCATGCTCAAGTTCAACCACAACGAGTTCCTCTCGTATCCCAACTCGTTCGATCAGATTCGCTTCGCGAGCATCAAGCAAGCCTTCGACATGGGTGCCGTGTGCGTCGGCGCGACCATCTATTTCGGGTCCGAGGAATCCAAGCGCCAGCTGCAGGAAGTCGCCCACATGTTCCAGCAGGCGCACGAGTACGGCATGTGCACGGTGCTCTGGTGCTACTTGCGGAATCCGGCGTTCAAGACCAAGGACGCCGACTATCACACCGCGGCCGACCTCACGGGCCAGGCCAACCACCTCGGCGTCACCATCGAGGCGGACATCATCAAGCAGAAGCTGCCCGACTCGAACGGCGGGTTCACGGCCGTCAATTTCGGCAAGACGCACAAGAAGGTCTACTCGGAGCTGTCGAGCGACCACCCCATCGACCTCACGCGCTACCAGGTGCTCAACTGCTATATGGGGCGCGCCGGCCTCATCAACTCCGGCGGCGCGTCGGCCGGCGAGGGCGATTTGAAGGAGGCCGTGCGGACGGCCGTCATCAACAAGCGCGCCGGCGGGATGGGGCTCATCTCCGGGCGAAAGGCGTTCCAGCGTCCCATGAAGGACGGCGTCGGCCTGTTGAACGCCATCCAGGACGTCTATCTGAACAAGGACGTCACGATCGCATAGAACGCCCGTCAGCGTTCGGGCTTGGCGGGGTGGAGCATCCCCGCCAGGTAGTCGCGCAGCGCATCGCGGGTGCTCGGGAAGGCGAGTTCCGCCCACGGAATCGAGCCGGCCTCGAAGCGGGCCGCTTCGAGGCCCTCGTCGTCAACGGACAGCGTCCCGCCCGTCGCCGTCGCCGCGTAGACCACGACGACCGGCGCATGCCCCGGGTACGAGTAGATGTTCACGAGGCCGTCGAGCCGCACGTCGAGCCCGCACTCTTCCCGCGCCTCACGAACGGCCGCCGTCGTCAGCGGCTCTCCCCGGTCCACGTAGCCCCCGGGGAACACCCAGAGCCCGTAGCCGGGCTCGATCGCTCGGCGCACCAGCACCAGTCGATCGTCAGCGTCCTTGACGATCGTCCCCACGGCGATTTTCGGGTCGAGGTAGAACACGAAGCCGCACTGGGTGCAGACCGGGCGTTCGGGTTCGGACGCCTTGAGCAGCCGCCGCTCGAGCGCGCCCCCGCAGCGCGGACAAAACTGGTACGCGTGTGTATCGTCGTGGGGGTGCAGAGCGTGGGAAGTCATGCGTCCTGCTGCGGGCCGCTGTCCCTCAGTATAATTCGAGCGTCATGTCCATTCTGAAAGTCGCGCGCATGGGGCATCCCGTGCTACGGGCCAAGAGCCGTGTCCTCGAGCGATCGGACGTCAAGCATGTGGCCGTGCAGCAGCTCATCGACGATATGTTCGACACGATGGCCGAATACCATGGGGTCGGGCTTGCCGCGCCCCAAGTGCACCAGGGCGTGCGTCTGTTCGTGGCCAGCCTCGACGCGGACGACGAGGACGCATCGGCCGAACCTGTCGCCCTCGTCAACCCCGAGATCACGGTGGTCGATGCCGACACCGTCGAGGACTGGGAGGGCTGCCTCAGCATTCCGGACGTGCGCGGGCGGGTGCCGCGGGCGAAGAAGATTGTCGTGCGCGCCAGGAACCGCCACTGGGAGCGGGTGGAGATCGAGGCCAGCGCGTTCCAGGCCCGCGTCATCCAGCACGAGTACGACCACCTCGACGGCATCCTGTTCTTCGACCGGATGCGCTCGTTCGAATCATTGACCTTCCTCGACGAGTACGCCCGCTACTGGGCCAAGGACTGACCGGCCAGGATTCCCCCATGAACATTCTCGTGACGGGCGGCGGCCGCGGCATTGGCCGCGCCATCGCGCTGGCGTTTGCCGCCTCCGGCAGTACGGTCGTTATCGCCTCGCGCACGGCCAGTGACCTCGAAGAGACCGCAGCCGCCATCACGGCGCGGGGCGCGCGCGCGGTCGCGCTCCCGATGGACGTGACGGACGAGGCGGGCGTCGCGCACGCGTTCGGACGGCTGCGCGCAGAGGTCGGCACCCTCGACGTCCTCGTGAACAACGCCGGCGTCGGCGGCGGCACGCCCATCGACAAGACCGACACGGCCAGCTGGCGGCGCGTCCTCGACACCAATGTCTGGGGGACCTTTCTGGTGACGCGCCAGGCGGTGCCGCTATTGGCCGACAACGGCCGCATCATCAACCTGTCGTCGGTGCTCGGCCGCTTCGGCGTGCCGGGCTACACGGCCTATTGCGCGTCGAAGCACGCGGTCATCGGGTTCACCAGGGCGCTCGCGCTCGAGCTCGTCGCCCGCGGCGTGACGGTGAACGCCGTCTGCCCCGGCTGGGTGGATACGGACATGGCGCGGCAGGGCATGCAGGGTGGCGCAGACGCCATGGGCATCACGTTCGAGGCGTTCCGCGAGCATGCGCTGGGTGCCGTGCCCATCGGGCGCATCATTCAGCCGGAAGAAGTGGCGGGCCTGGTGACATTTCTCGCGTCGCCGCAGGCCGCGGCGATTACCGGCCAGACCTACAACATCTGCGGCGGGCAGACGATGGACTGACGCGGCCGGCGCCGTCAGTCTGCCGCGCTGGCGGCGCGCTTCTTCTCCATCGCCCGCTCCGACTGCAGGCGCTCGAGTTCGACCGTGGAGTGATCCGCGAACTGCATAGCCGCCGCGATGGCGCGGTGGCCGGCCGTGGTGGCGATGGCCTCGTGCATCAGCTGGCAAACCCGGCGGTACGCCGGATGGCCCTGCGGCGTCGTGCGCAGCTCGATGACGTGCATGGCCTCGCGCGCGTTCATGTCCATGTAGAAGCGAATGCGGTACGCCATGACGACGGCGTAGGGCGCCACGTCGGAGAGCCCCGCGGACATCAACGCCTCGTAGAGACCCGCGGATTGCCCGAGCACGGTCCGCCAGTCGTCGAGCGCGCCGGCCTCCTCGATCGCCGCCGGCTCGCTGTAGCCGTGACGCGTGCTGAGCGGCTGCCACTCGATGGTGAGCAGGCGGTGCCGCTGCAGGTCGCGGAACGCACCGTAGTCGGTGAGGACGTCGAACCGGTAGCTCGTGCGCTCGAACGCGCGGCCGGGCTTGTGCCGTCGATTGGCCCGCGTCCCGACGTACGCGGCGAGGAGCGCCGTGCGCTCGTCCGCCCCCATCCGGCGCGCGGCCTCGAGCAGCTGCCGGTCCGGCAGCGCGGCATGGGCGTAGAGGGCCGCGGCAACGACCTTCAGCTCGCCGTCCGGATCGAAGTCGGTCAGCGTGACCTCGTCGGCAGGATCGGCGCTGAAACCGGCGAGGGCGCGCCGGGCGGCCTCGCTGAAGCCGGCCCGCGTGGACGTCAGATAGTCCACCCACCGGCCACCGCGGGTGGGTTGGTCCACGCGCGCCATGAACGCTGGCATGACCTGCCGCAATTCCGCGAGCACGAGCGCCGCGTACGACCGCACTTCGTCGAGCGGGTGCGCGAACATGCGCAGCAGCATCGCTTCGTAGGCCTGGCCCGTTCCGAACAGGCCGACGTTCGACGTCGTCGCGGCGGGCAGCAGCCCGCGGAGCGTGTCGAGGGCTTTCGCGCGAATTACCGCCCGGTAGGTGCCGTCTGTATCCTCCGGCGCCTTGGGATACTTCGCCCGGAAGTGCTCTTCGAGCCTGGGGATCCAGCGTGCGTAGGTCTCGAAGGCGTTGTCGAGTGTCTCGACGAAACGTGCGCGGAGCGGCGAGCCATCCAGCTCCGCCGGGACGTGGTACTTCCAGTGGCCGCCTGGTTTCGCCGTGTACGGCACATAGCGAGTGGACTGCTCGAGGTAGGCCATCAGGCGCCCCCACTCGAGCACCTTCGTGAGCACGTTCGAGACGCCCTCGCACGCGAGATGCGCGCCGCCGAGCTGCGCGACCGAATCGTCTCCGTACTCGTTTAGGACCCGCTCGTACAGCTTGTCCGCGCGTGCCGCACCCACCGTTGCGCCGTCGTGTCCCGATCCGCCCTGGCCGCCTGCGGCGTCCGCCGGCGGATGGGCGACCCCGCCGAGAAATTCATCGAGGAACAGGCGGCGGAGGGACTTAGCCGACCGCGAGTAGCGCGCGAACAGCGCGCCCTTGACCGTTTCGGGCAGGTTGACGAGCGCGAAGACCGGACGATCGGTGTTCGTGAAGTACGGGGCCAGCGCCCGCGCTTCGTCGGGCGTGAATGTCTCGGGCGAAAGGGGAATGGGCAACGTGAGCGGACCTCGAGTCCTGCGTATTTTATGTCGGCCCGGGAATTCCTGCCGCGGTTTCAGGCCCCGATGAATTGTGAAACACTTCAAAGTGACTGCCCCATGCCTTCGCCCTTCTGACAGATGTCGCTCTTTCGGCTCATCAGCTGGCCCTATTTCCGCAAGCACGTCCTGCGGACGCTGTTGACGGCGGCGGGCATCGTCCTCGGTGTCGCCGTCTTTGTCGGCATGCGGACGGCCAACCAGGGGGTGCTCGATGCCTTCACTCACACCGTCGATCGCATCGCTGGGCGGACCGAGCTGCAGGTGACGGCGGGGGAGGCCGGCTTCAACGAAGACGTGCTCGATAAGGTGCAGGCCGCGGCGTCGGTGCGCGTGGCCGTGCCCGTCATCGAGGCGGTCGTGGACCCCCACCTCCCCGGCCAGGGCAGCTTGCTCGTCCTCGGCGTGGACATGACAGGCGATCGCAGCCTGCGCGACTACGACCTCGAGGGATACGACGAGGCCGTTGTTGACGATCCGCTGGTGTTCCTCGCGCAGCCCGATTCGCTCATCGTGTCCGACGAGTTCGCGGCGAGGAACCACCTCGCGGTGAACAGCCGCCTGCCCCTCGGGACCGTCGAAGGCGAGAAGCCGTTCGTCGTTCGGGGCGTGATGAAGGCGTCCGGGCTGACGAGCGCGTTCGGCGGCAGCCTCGCCATCATGGACGTCTACGCGGCCCAGAAGATGTTCGGCCGGG
>JBEQUD010000503.1:0-5022 GCA_040349235.1 Acidobacteriota bacterium | reverse complement strand
ACCAACGCCAAGGTGGCGCGCGTGGACGATCGCGGTGTGACGCTGATGGATGGCCGCCACATCCCGAGCCGCCTCGTGGTCTGGACGGCGGGGACGTCGCCGCATCCGCTCGTCCACGACCTGCCGTGCGGGCTGGACCGCGGGCGCATCGTCGTGGACGAGACGCTCGCTGTGCCCGGCTGGCCGGGGGTGTGGGCGCTCGGCGACTGCGCCGTCGTGCCCGACTCTCGGACGGGCAAGCCGCACCCCCCGACCGCGCAGCACGCGCTGCGAGAGGCGAAGACAGCGGCGCGCAATATCGCCGCGGTCCTCAGGGGAGGCACGCCAGTGCCGTTCGACTTCCGCACCATCGGTCAACTCGCGGCCATCGGTCGCCGGACGGGCGTCGCGCGCATCTTCGGATTCAACTTCTCCGGGTTCGTTGCCTGGTGGCTCTGGCGCACGATCTATCTGAGCAAGCTCCCGCGGTTCGAGAAGAAGTGCCGCGTCGCGATCGACTGGACGCTCGACCTCCTGTTCTCGAAGGATTTCGTCCAGTTCCAGACCCTCCGTGCGCCTGTCATGTCGGTCCGGATGGCGCCGCCGGACGCGCCGCTGGCCGGCGCGGCCCCGGAATCGATCGCCGCGTCCAGGCCGCCACGGGTGGTGCCCATGGCCCCGATGGCGGTGCCGCGATGACGCCCCAGGTCCTATCCCCAGGCGAGGACGCCGTGCACCGCGACCATATCGGTCCTCTTCTCTCGCGCGCGCGGAGCGAGTTCCTCGAGATGCCGGGGTTGCGATTGACGCCCGTCGAGGCCGCGCGGCTATGGGCGGTCGATCGCGTCACCTCCGAGCAGCTCCTGACCGGGCTGGCCGCGGTGGGGTTCCTGTGCAAGAACGGCAAAGGCGCCTACCTGCGCGCCTCGGTGGCTTGACATGCTGATTGACGAGACGACCGAATGGCTCGAAGCCGATGGCCGTGGTGGGTTTGCATCCGGAACGACATCGGGGACGCGGACGCGCCGCTATCACGCGCTGCTCCTGACGGCGATGACGCCGCCGACCGGCCGCGTCGTGCTGGTCAACGGGCACGACGTCTGGCTGGATACGCCGCACGGGTCGTATGCGCTGTCCACCCAGCGCTACGCGCCCGGGGTGACGTCTCCGGATGGCGCGTTGCGGATCGTCGCCTTCACGACGTCGCCGTGGCCGACCTGGACGTTCAGGGTCAGCGACGGGACCGAGATCACGCAGGAAATCTTCGTGGATCGCCGGACCGCGGCGACGGTCGTCACCTGGTCGGTGACCGGGGCGCCTGGGCCAGTGGTGCTTCGCGTGCGGCCGTTCCTGTCGGGCCGCGACTACCACGCGCTGCACCACGAGAACGGGGCCTTGCGCGCCGAAGCCGAGCGGGTCGGCGCGGCCGTCGTAGTCCGACCGTACGACGGGCTGCCGGCCATCTCGATGGTGTCAAACGGAGCCTACCGACACGCGCCGGAGTGGTATCGGCAGTTTCTCTACAGTGCGGAGCAGGATCGAGGTCTCGACGCGGTGGAGGACCTGGCGTCCCCGGGTGAGTTCAGCTGGTCCGTCTCCGAGCGCGGGGACCCGGCCGTCTGGGTGCTGACCGCGGATACAGGTGCGGCGGCTCGCGTGCCCACGCGCGACGACGCGCTCGCGTTGGTCTCGGACGCGCGTCGGGCCGAGCTTGCACGGCGCGCCGCGTTCGGGACGCGGCTGGACGAGGCGGCCGACGCCTATCTCGTGCGGCGAGGCGCGGGGCGGACGATCGTCGCCGGGTATCCGTGGTTCACGGATTGGGGCCGCGACACCTTCATCGCGGTTCGGGGGCTGTGCCTGGCGACGGACCGACTCGCCGAGGCGCGCGACATCCTCGTCGAATGGGCCGGGGCGGTGTCGGACGGGATGTTGCCGAACCGCTTTGCCGACACTGGTACCGCGCCGGAATTCAATTCGGTGGACGCGTCGCTCTGGTATGTCGTCGCCGTCCACGAGTTGCTGGACCTGGTCAGCCGGCCATCGCGGTTGCTGACGGCCGCGCAGCGGAAGGCCCTTCAATCCGCGGTTGTGCAGATCGTGGCCGGCTACGCCAGCGGCACCAGGTTTGGCATTCGGATGGACACGGACGGGCTGCTTGCCGCGGGCGTGCCTGGGGTCCAGTTGACGTGGATGGACGCCAAGGTCGGCGACTGGGTGGTCACGCCGCGTGTAGGGAAGCCGGTCGAAATCGAGGCCTTGTGGCTGAATGCGCTCTGGATCGCGTCGGGATTCGATGCGCGGTGGCGCGAGCCGTTCGAACGCGGCCGAACGGCGTTTCTCGAACGCTTCTGGCGCGAGGACCTGGGCCGGCTCGCTGATGTGATTGACGTCGATCACGTGCGCGGCACCCGGGACGACACGTTCAGGCCGAATCAGATCTTCGCTGTCGGCGGCCTGCCGCTTGCCCTTCTCGACGGGCCTCGGGCGCGGCGGCTCGTTGACGGGGTCGAGCAGGCTCTGGTCACGCCGCTCGGTCTGCGGTCGCTTGCCCCGGGCGAGACCGGCTATGCGCCGCGCTACGAAGGCAGCCCGGCGGCACGGGACGCCGTCTATCACCAGGGGACGGTGTGGCCGTGGTTGATTGGAGCGTTCGTGGACGCGTGGCTCAAGGTGCGGCCTCGTACCGGCGCCACGCGGCGTGAGGCGCGCGAGCGGTTTCTCGCGCCGCTGTTGGCGCACCTCGATCGGGCGGGCCTGGGGCATGTGTCGGAGATCGCGGACGCGGACGCGCCGTTTGCCCCGCGAGGCTGCCCGTTCCAGGCGTGGTCGGTCGGCGAACTGCTGCGCCTCGAGCGCGTCGTCCTTCGCGAGCCCGCCGTGCTCCGCGCGTCGCAGGCTGGGGAGACGATGGGCCACTGAACGCGCGATTTCTCCTACGGCCCGTCAGCCGCACGCCGCATGGCGGCGAGATCAAGCTTCGTCATCTGCATCATGGCGCGCATGGCTCGCTCCCTGCGGGCTGGATCTGGATCGGTGAGCAGTGCGCCGAGGCCGTCGGGCACGACCTGCCAGGACACGCCAAACCGATCCGTCAGCCAGCCGCACCGGCCCTCTTTCCCGCCATCAGCGGTCAGCGCGTTCCAGTGAGCATCGACGTCGGCCGCGTCCTTCAGCGTGATCGAGATGGACATCGCCGGCGAGTGCGCGTACTGTGGCCCACCGTTGAGCGCCTGGAAGCGCTGTCCTGCGAGCGAGAACTCCACCATCAACGCGGTTCCCGCGGGGAACGGCGCGCCGGCGCCGTAGCGAGAGAGGGCGGTGATTTCAGCCCCAGGAAAGAGCGAGATGTAGAAGCGGGCGGCCTCTTCGGCCGCCCCGTTGAACCAGAGACACGTTGAGACGGTGGACATCAAATCCGCTCCTAGACCTTGGGCCCGACGAGCGCGAACATCGCGCCTTGGGGGTCCTGAGCCTGGACAATCCATGAACCGGTCGGCACCTGGTGGGGCCCCATCAGCACGCGGCCGCCGTTGGCGGCGATGAGGCGGCCGGCTTGTTCGATGTCGGCGACGTTGAAGTAATAGAGCCAGAACGGACGCGGGGCTTCGGCGTTGTTCACCATGCCCCCGACGGCGTCGCCCGCGCCGACATTGAACAGGAGGTACGTGCCCATCGGGCCCATGTCCATCGCCCGGGATTCCTTCCAGCCGAACTGCGCACCGTAGAACGCGAGCGCCGCTTTCCAGTCCGTGGTGTGCAGTTCGTGCCAGCCCCCATGGCCGGGTGTGCTCGGTGCGAACGACGTGGCGGGCCCCTGGCCAGCCGCGGTCATCACGTAGAAGCTGGCGCCCTGCGGATCGGCCACGAGCGCGAAGCGACCGACGTTGGGGATGTCCATCGCGGGCATGTATACGGCGCCGCCTGCCGCGAGGACAGCAGCCACGCTCTTATCGACATCAGCCACGCTGACATAGCCGAGCCAGCATGGCGGCATCCCCGATGCGACGGCCCCGGGCGACAACGCCATGTGGCCGCCAACCGCCACGCCGTCCTTCGTGAAGGTGCGGTAGTCCATTCCCGCCTGGCCGGAACCGCTCGCGGCCCAGCCGAGCACCGTGCCGTAGAAGGTTGCGGCCGCGTCCGGGTCGGTCGTCAACAGCTCGTACCAGATGAAGTGGCTCGTCATGTTCCTCATTTCGCGAGCGGGTCAGGACGGATCTGGAAGTGCGCGAGCTGGCTGGGTGTGTTGCGCCCGCCCTCGGTGAGCTGCGAGCCGCGCGTCTGGTTTGCGGCCCACACCCCGCGGCCCTTCCATCCGGCCCCGGGGTCGTCGATGCGGCCGTCGAAGAAACGCGAGAAGAATCCCATGGGATAGGGCACCGTCATCCGCGTGAACTGCTTGGTATCTGGCTGGAACGCGACGAGGGAATCCGACATCGCGCCGTCGATGACCGGCACGTTCTTGCCCAGGCCGAGCACGTCGAAACGGTCGATCCACATGTAATAGTTGTAGTCCACCTTCACGTTGGGCGCGGTCTTGTAGACGGGGCCCGGTACCGGATAGAGCGTCCAGCCTTCGGGGCAATGCTGTCCGGTGGTCGCGGCCACGCCCGTCAGCACCTTGCACTTGCGGCGATCGAAGCTCGCGAGGTCGCCCTCGTCGGCGAGCGGCGTCCAGACGACGCCGTTGGTATCCACGTCGATCCCGCGCGTGTGCGAGGCGCGCACGCCTGGCAGTTTGGGATTGTCGAAGGGGGGTTCGTAGAACTCCGCCACGCACGTCTCCGGCGGGTTCGCCCCGCGCACGATGCGCACGAGCCGGCCCGGCGAGCCGACGGTCGAGTACCAGACGCTGCCATCCACGGGATTGTACGCAACCCCGTAGGCCCCGGGCGGGACCGCGCGGTCGAGTGCCGCGTCCACGGGTTCGGGTGCCATCGTGTACGCGCCGATCTTGCCGTCGCCGTTCACGTCCATGACGGCTGGACACCAGCCCTGCGACTTCTCCGCGTTGTGCGTGTCGTCCCAGAGCCTGGTGTT
>JBEQUD010000480.1:0-3047 GCA_040349235.1 Acidobacteriota bacterium | reverse complement strand
GCCCAGGGGTCCGCACCCCGCTCGCAGCTCCTCCAGCAGTTCCGGGAGACGCCGCATGCCGTCCTGGTTGCCACATCGAGTTTCTGGCAGGGCGTGGACGTCGTCGGGGAGGCGCTCAGCTGCGTCATCATCGACAAACTGCCCTTCGCGTCCCCGGCCGACCCCGTCACGGCCGCCCGTATCGACGCCATCCGGGAGCGGGGCGGCGACGCGTTCGGAGAGTACCAGGTCCCGCTCGCCATTCTGGCCCTCCAGCAGGGTCTCGGCCGGCTGATTCGGCACCGGCAGGACCGCGGCGTCCTGGCCATCCTCGACCCCCGGCTCCGGACCAAGGGCTACGGGCGGCGCTTCCTCGCCTCGCTCCCCCCCGCGCCCGTGGTCCATGACACGAGCCGAATCGACGGGTTCTTTTCCGCCTGCCCGCCGCCGGCGCGAAAAGGGTAAACTTGGCAGTCGCGCACGAGTCGTTTTCATGTTGAGGAGGAGTTCCATGGTTCGCCGACACTACGGCCGCCATTTCTGGCTGATCGCGCTCGCGGTTCTGGCATTGGCTCTGCCGGCCCTGGCCCAGGATGGCATGTTGCAGGGAACGGTCAAGGACGGGAAGGGCAAGCCCGTCGAAGGTGCCAAGATCACGATCGAGCTGAACAACAGCGGACGCCGGTTCGAGACGAAGACCAACAAGAACGGTGAATATCTGCAGGTGGGTCTGCTCGGCGGGCAGTACAACGTCACGGTCGAAAAGGAAGGCATCGGCACCATCAAGAAGACGACGACGCTGACCAAGGCGCGCCGCAACACCTTCGACATCGTGCTCGCACCGGGCGCCCCGGCCGACAACGCGGCCGCGGCCGCACTCAACAAGGCGTTCGACGAAGGCCTCGCCGCCAGCCGCGCCGGCAACCAGGACGAAGCCATCGCGAAGTTCGAAGGTGCCGTGGCGCTGTCGCCCCTTTGCGCAGACTGCTACTACAACATCGGGTACGCGCAGTCGCAGAAGAAGGAGTGGGACAAGGCGGAGGCGGCGTACAAGAAGGCGATCGAGCTGAAGGCGGACTACGCCGAAGCCTATGGCGGGCTCGCCAACGTGTACAACGCGCAGCGGAAGTTCGACCTCGCCACCGAGGCGGGCGCGAAGGCCGCGCAGCTGAGCGGCACGGGCGCGAGCGGCGCCAACGGCGGCAACGCCGACGCGCTCTTCAATCAGGGCGTCATCCTGTGGAACGCTGGCAAGATTGGGGAGGCCAAGAAGCAGTTCGAGGCGGCGATCGCGGCCAAGCCCGACCACGCGGACTCGCACTACCAGCTCGCTATGGCCCTGGTGAACGAAGGCAATCTCAAGGGCGCGGCCACGGAGTTCGACACGTACTTGAAACTGGCGCCAACCGGCCAGTACGCGGCCCAGGCCAAGGCCCTCGTCGCGCAGTTGCCCAAATAGCGCCGCCCGGTGCTGTCTGACCTCGCCGCGCTCCAGGCCCGGCTGGCGGCCGTCCGCGATCGTATCGCGGCGGCGGCCAACCGGGCTGGACGCGACCCCTCCTCCGTCCGGCTCGTCGCCGTCTCCAAGACCTTCCCCACCGATGACGTCCGCGCGCTCGCAAACTGCGGCCACATCGACTTCGGCGAGAACAAGCTGCAAGAGGCCCTGCCCAAGATAGCCGCCACCGCGGGCATGGGGCTCGTCTGGCACCTTGTCGGCCACCTGCAATCCAACAAGGCGCGCAAGGCGGCCAGCGTCTTCGACCTGGTGCACTCTGTCGATACCGGAACAATGGCCGAACGGCTCGACGAGGCCGCGGCGGCGGCTGGCCGCCGGCTCGAACTGCTGGTCCAGGTGAACCTTGCCGGCGAGGCCGCCAAACACGGGGCCCCCCTCGGCGGGCTCCTCCCGGTGTTCGATGCCGCGCGCCGGTGCCGGTCCGTCAACGTGGCCGGGCTGATGGCAATCCCCCCCGCGACCGCGGACCCCGAAGAGGCCCGGCCCCACTTCCGGATGCTCCGGGACCTGCGCGACCGGCTCCTGTCTGAAGGGGTGGACCGGGCCATGCTGCGCGAGCTGTCGATGGGCATGAGTGCCGATTTCGAGGTGGCGGTCGAGGAGGGCGCAACCATCGTCCGCGTCGGCACCGCCATCTTCGGGCGCCGGCCACCCCTTCGTTAGCCGGGCCGCCCCCCACTGTCGTCCCGTGCACCTGCTGCCGATAATGGGAACTAGCACGGGAGGAGAACGGCCATCTATGAACGTCAGCCCCCTCGACCTCAGACAGCAGCGGTTCCGGCCCGCGATGCGCGGCTTCGACAAGGTCGAAGTGGCCTCGTTCCTGACCGCCGTCGCCGACGACTACGAGCAGGCGCTCCGGGAAACCGACCGCCTCCGGCAGGAGCTTTCGCGCATGGAAGCGATGCTGAACGAGCACCGCGAGCACGAGAAGAACCTGCAGGCGACGCTCATGACGGCCCAGCGCCTTGCGGACGACATCAAGGCGCAGGCCGAACAGGAAGCCCAACGCATCCTCCGCGACGCGGAAGGACGCTCCGATCTGCTGCTCGAGAAGACCGAGGCGCGGCTCGAGGACGTCCAGCGCGAAATCGACGGCCTGAAGCTGAAGCGGCGGGACGTAGAAACCACGCTCGAGGCGACCATCCAGACACTGCGCAACACGCTGGAGTTCGTCCGCGAGCAGGATGCCCACCACCGCGAGGAGCGCGTCCTCCTGCACCGCCCGCGCCTCGCCGAGGTGGCCGAGGACAGCTCGGAGCGACGCCGGGCCGCCGGCACTTCCGCATAGCCCCGTATAGCCCCGTCCCTCTTCGCGCCGGTGCGCTCCACGGGGCTATCGCGACGCGTCTGTCGCGACGTGCCGGTGGCGACGCGCCCGTAACAGCGATCGGCTACTTGAGACGCAGCACGTCCGCGGGCCGCTGGGGTGCATCCACGAACACGTCCGCGTGGACCGTGAATGGCCACGCGACCGTGTACCCGGGCACCAGTTCCACGGACCTGACGTAGGCAGCATCGACCAGGAAGTGGCTGGCCTGGGTCTTGA
>JBEQUD010000467.1:0-13391 GCA_040349235.1 Acidobacteriota bacterium | reverse complement strand
GCCGCTTCGCCCGCGCCAGCCAGCGCGTCTGGGTCGCCCGGCGATGCCTCGAGCGCCCTGGCAAACTGCTCGCGGGCACGGCTGGGGCTGCCGGCGCGAAGGAACAGATGGCCAAGCTCGTTCCGCGACGCCGCATCGGCGGGAAGATCGACCCCGAGCACGAGGACCTCGGACATCGCGCGATCCGGCTGCTGATGGTCGAGCAGAAGCCGAATCAGCTCGCGGCGGACGCGGCCGCGCTCCACGGCCTGCCCCTGACGCCAGAGGGCCGTCAACGCACTCTGATAGAAGCGCACCGCGGAGGCCACGTCGTCCCGGCGGACCTCGAGCCTCGCCAGCTCGAGATTGACGTCCGGGTCTTCCGGGGAGGCGTCTCGCAAGCGCATCAACACCCGACCCGCCGCGGCCTCCTGACGACCCTCGGCGAGCGCGCGTGCCAACGCGAGCCAGGCGGGCTCTGCTTGCGGATTGCGCGCCGTCGCCCGGCCGAGCGCCGTGACGGCGTCCTCGACACGCCCCTCGTCCAAATCCCGGAGCCCGTCGGCGTACAAGCGTGCGGCGTCCGCCCGCCGAAGCGCGGCATCCCCCTCGGCAACGAACCTGGTCAGTAGAAACATCGCTACCGTGATACCGGCGAGCATCGCAACGAGGACGATCTCGCGGTGGACGAATCGGTAGCGCGGGTCAGTGGCGGCCAACGGCGTGCCCCGTCGCGCGCGGACGGCGGGCCGTGACGCGCGTGGATGCCGGGTTCGACCCTTCGAGGGCGGCCGCGATGCGGTACAGCACGGCCCGCGCATGGCGCAGTTCGGCCGGTCGCGCGTCGGCGAGCACGCCCGCGACCGCCGATTCGACCAGGCCGGCCGACGGCCGGAGAAACGGCCTGGCCTTCGGCTGTGTGCGTAGCCGCACACGCCGGCTGTCCTCGGGGTGGCGTTCGCGGCGCAGGAGCCCCTTTCGCACGAGCCTCTGGAGGATGCCGGTCAGCGTGCTCGGATCGAGCTGGACGAGGTGCGCCACGTCGCCCGCCGAGATGCCGGGGGACCGGCTGACGATGCGCAGGACGAGCCGCTGCGGCCCCGTGATGCCGAGGTCGGCGGACATGCGCTTGGACGCGCGCTGCAGGCCGTGTTCGATGCCCCACAGGAGCCGCAGTAACTCGAGGACCGGATCCGGGCTGCTCGCCATGGCCCCATCATATCGCGCTTCCATATATTCCTTTGTGTTGCAAACATATTTACTTTGTGCTCACACTATCAGGCATGGTTTGACGTAGTCGCCTTGCTCGCGATCACGCGTGGAGGAACGCATGATGGAGGAACCCACCATGAAGTCGTACACGACAGGCGTCGTTCTGGCGCTCGGGCTCGCAGCCGCGGCCTGCCATACACGCCCGCCGGCGGTGGCGCCGGCGCGAACAGCGGCACCGGCCGCACCGCCGACGGTGCCCGCGCGCCCGCCGCTGCCACCGCCGCCGCCCGCGGCGCCGGGTCAGGCGGACACCTCACTGAGCCAAGAGGAGCTGTTCCGCCGCATGTCGCTCGAAGCGCTGAACGCCGAGCATCCGCTCTCGGACGCGTTCTTCGATTACGACCAGAGGACGCTCCGCGAGGACGCCCGGACGGCCCTGCAGAGGGACGCAGCATGGCTGGCCAAGTGGCCCCAGACGACGGTGAGCGTGGAAGGCCACTGTGACGAACGCGGAACGGCCGAGTACAACCTGGCGCTCGGCGAGGAGCGCGCCGCAGCCGTCAAGGCCTATCTCGAAGACCTGGGCGTCTCATCCAACCGTGTGCGCACGGTCAGCGTCGGCAAGGAAGCGGGCTTCTGCCACGAACTCAACGAAGGATGCTGGTCGCAGAACCGGCGCGGGCACTTCCTCATCACGGGGAAGTAGGCGATCGAGGCACGGCAAGGCCTTTGTGCGGTGCGGCGGCGGTCGGATGGATTGCCGGGTCAGGGGGCGCAGGCAACACCGCGATCTCCCGACGCCACGACCGACCGCCGCGACCCTCAGAAGTCGAACTGCCCACCCAGCTTGACGAGGCGCCCGGCGATGACCGTCTGTGGCGTCTGCCAGCTCGTCGTGGTCGGCGAGTAGGCGTCGTTCTGGATGATGACGGTGCTGACGTTGAACAGATTGAACAGGTCCATGTGGGCGTTCAGGCGCGCCCGCCCGCCGATCCGGAACGTCTTGCCGAGCCGGAGGTCCACGTCGTTCATCCGCTCGCCGTACAGGGTGCCGGGGGGCACCAGGTTGACCGGAACATTCGCGACGTTGCCCGACAGCGGCCGTCCCAGCGAGGGCAGCGCCAGCGCACTCGACGCGTTGAAGTTCGCGGCGATGACCGGCCCCGGCATGCTCTGGAACGCCAGGCTGACCTGCACGTCCACCTTCGGCACGTTGTAAGTGCCCATCCCTTTGACGTGCGTCAGCCAGTTCGTGGTGAAGCTGCAGTAGGGATTGGTCGGGCCCGCCGCGGCAAACGGGGTCACGGCGGACGCCGTCCACTCAGGGAGCGCCGCGCGGATGGCGCAGGCGTCCTGGAAGGTGCTGCCCGTGCTGAGCCCACCCTGCAACGTCAGCCCGGACATCGCCCTGACAGTGGCGCCCACGTCCACGCCCTGCCACCGCCGAATGAGGTCGGCGTAGTTGCTGGCGAGCTCGACCACGTTGTTCGTCTGGCCGAACTTGTTCGGGTTGATATCGAGCAGCCCCGAGATCGTCTGCCCGCCTCCGCCCGGCAGCCGTGAATCGACTGGTGCGACGATGCTGAACTGGGTGTAGTCGCTCGGCGCCACCGCCAGATTGTCCGTGACGATGGAATTGCCGTACGAGCGGCGGATGTAACTGACGTCCACCGACACCCGCGGCAACACCTGCTGCTGGACGCCCACGAGGAATTCCCAGTTGTAGAGACGCTTCCCCCACCCCGTCAGGAGGCCCGGATCGTAGTTCGTGCTCGCGATGGGCTGGCCGAACGACTGATTGGCAAGGGCGCCGCACTCGCCGTTCAGCCCCGGGTTCAGGAGATTGCAGTCGGGGACGAAGTTCTTGTTGCTGTCCGTCCAGCTGCGCGTGGTGCTCGGGGCGACACGGTTGATCGGATTGAGTGGGTAGCCGAACGAATAGGTGCTCGTGCCGGGCGTGCCGGTGTTCATCGCGCTCAGGTACTTGTTCAGCGCCACCTTGACGGCGGTCTTCCCGTTGCCGAAGACGTCATACGCCGCCCCCATCCGTGTCGTGATGTCGTTCCACTTGACGCCGTCCGACGCGGGGAAGGTGATGTTGCGTGTCGGCGCGAACATCACCGGCCCGAGCGTCTGGTCCGGGAACGACGAGCGGTAGTAGTCGTAGCGAAGGCCGCCGGTGAGCGTGAGGCGCTTGACCGTCCAGCGGTCCTGCGCGAACAGACCCAGCTCGTTGGCGAGCGTCTGGGACTGGCGCGGATCGACGAACAAGGTGATGGAGCTGGGCACCCCGTTCGTGAAGCGGTACGTGACGTTCTGCGTGCCGGCCGTATTCTGGACGGTGTTGCTGGCGACTTCGGCCTGGAACCCCGCCTTCAAGGCGTGCGCGCCCGTGACGAAGGAGACCGCCCCGCGCACGTCGTCGTTTCTGGCGCGGGTCGCGGAGCTTTCCTGACTGCTGAACGCCCGGTACGTGATGCCGGTGCCGGAGTCCGTCACGCCAATCATCGAGGGGTCGAGGGGATAGGCGCCGGTTCGCTTGTTGTATTCGTGCCGGTACAGGCCCGAGATGTCCACGACGAGCCTGTTGGTGATTGGCGCGGTGTAGCTGGCGGAGGCAAACCGGTTCAGTGGGTAGACCGCCCCCGGCTGCGCCTCTGGCGAAACCGATGCCAGGAAGTCGGGGCAGCCGCACCGCCCCTGCTCGTCGTAGTAGACGGCGAACTTGTTCTTGGAGGTCGCCTGCCAGGTGAGTCGGGCGTTCGCCCCGTAGAAGAGGATATCCAGGGTCGGAAACGTGCCGTTCGGGTCCGGGACGTAGAGCCAGGCATTCGGATCCCCGGCGTTCTTGTTGGGATAGATCCCCCGATGATCGACGTTGTGCATGCGGTTGGCCGCCACATAGAACCACAGCGCGTCCTTGCGCAGCGGCCCGCCCACGGCCGGGTTGATCGTGTAGGACTTCACCATGGGCTTGAGCGGATTGGGCGTCGGGTAGCCGCGCGCGGCGAGGGCGTCGGTGAAGTTGGCGCTCTGGAGCGCGGGGCCGGCCCCGTCCGCAAAGAACGTCGTGTGGAACTGGTTGCCGCCTTCACGCGGCACGATGTTCATCCGCACGCCGCCCGAGTTGTCCTCGGCCGACACACCGGCGGTATCCACCGTCAGCTCCTGGATGCTCGCGATGTTGATGATGAAGTTGGTCGTGTTGCTGCCGCCCGTGGCGGAGATCGGGAGGCCCTCCATCAGGAGACGCTGATCGGTGGGCGTGCCGCCATGGATGGACGCCTGCGGGCTGAAGCTGAGGCTCGACCCGCCGACGTCCGACACGGACGGGTTGGCGCCACCGCCCTGCACGATGATGCCCGGGATGAGCGTGGCGACGTTGTGCATGGTGCGGCCCGTCGGCACGGACTCCAGCAGTTCGCGGGTCACTGAGTGCTCGGCGGCGACGCCCTGCACGTCCACCAGCGGAGCGGCGCCACTCACCGTGACCGTCTCTTCGACCGAGCCCACTTTGAGGTCGGCGTTCACCACCGCCGTCGCCGTGCCGGCCAGCACGATGCCTTCCCGCTTCACGCTGCTGAAGCCCGTCAGGCTGAAGGTCACGCTGTAATCACCGGGACGAAGGTCGATGATGCGGTACTGCCCGCCCCCATCGCTGACGGCCGACCGGACCTTCTCGATCAGCACCGAGCTCGCGGCCTCGACCGTGACACCCGGCAGCACCGCACCGGACACGTCCCTGACCACGCCAGTCACCACGGCTTGCGCACACACATCCGGAGTCCCGACGATCCCGACGACGACGGCGAGCACGACGAGTACGACGGGGGCGACGATCTTGCGCATCGGCATCTCCTCGGTTCATCTCGTGTTTCCGTGACGTGCTATGGCTGTCTATGTGCGCGGCCTCGGGCTGCGAGCCTCCCTTCGTTTTGGTAGCGCGTGCTTCTTGGTCGTGCGTGACGCTTCTCGTGGTGCGTGACGCCGTTCGCTACGGCACCATCCAGAGGCTGTTGCGCTTGGGCGTGACGCCGACCGGAATCCGCATGACATCCTTCATCGTCTTGACGTCCACGACGGAGACATCACCGGTGATCGTGTTCGAGACGTACGCCCGGGCCCCGTCCGGCGACAGCGTCACCCAGTTGGCGCCCCGGCCTTCCAGTTCCGCCTGGCCCGTCAGCGCCAGGTCCGGAATCGAATAGGCATAGAGCGCGGCGTTGAGGCGGCTCAACGCGAGCAGCGTCTTGCCGTCCTTCGTGATGGCCAGCCCGTGGGCGACCTCGCCGCGGGTCGGCACTTCCTTGCGGCCGGGAGTGACCGGGGGGAAGGGCAGGCGCTTGATCTCCTTGCGCGCCGCGAAGTCCACCACCGCAAACCCGTTGTAGTCGTTCAACTGGACGAAGAGCCACTTGGTGGAGCCGTCGGGGTTGACCGTCATGGCGATCGGGCGGACGCCAAGCCCCATGGGCACGTTCCACGCGAGCTCTTCCGTCTTCGCGTCGATGACCTGGACGGCGTTGCCCTCGACCGAACCAGCGAGGATGTACTTGCCGTCGGGCGTCACGTAGGTGTTGTGGATCGTCATCTTGGTCGGGATGGTCTTCGCCCGCTTCGCGGACGCCGTGTCGATGACGTCCACGCCGCCGGGCTCGGAACGAATGGCGACGTAGACACGCTTGCCGTCTGGAGAAATCGAGACGTTGTTGGGCTTCCCGCTGAGCGCGATGCGCGTCGTGACGGCGAGCGTCCGCCCGTCCACGACGTGCAGGCTGCGGCCCGACTCGGACGTCACGTAGAGACGGCTGCCATCCGGCGCGACGGCCACGCCGTGATTCGTCTCGATGCCCGTGATTTCGCCGACAACCTGGTTCGTGGCCGGATCGATGACGTGGATGTTGTCCCCGGCACTGTTGGTCTGGAGGATGCGGGCCCGGTTCGATGGCGCGCTCGGCGTCAGCTTGGCGCCGAACACCCAGGCCTTGAGAATCTGCCACTCCGGGTCGTTCTGCGAGCTGAAGTGCTTGCCGCCGTTGTGCGCCGCGTCGCCGCCGGCGTCGGCCGCCAGAGGATGCACGAGGAGCTTGCTACGGATGCTCTCGGGCACCACGACACGAGAGAACTCCGCGAAGTTCTTCCTGGAACTGGCTTCGTCCCACATCACCTGGCCTGGCTCGAGCGGCACGAGCGCCGGGTGGAAGGTGCTGCGTGCCTCGACGGCATGGCACGACACACAGCGCGCATGGCCGGGACGCTTGGCCAGAAAAATCGGCTGCACGCGCACCCGGAAGAACTCGAAGTCGAGCGACGGGTCCGCCGGCGTCTGGGCATGCAGCGACCGGGCCGCGAACACGAGGGCCACGAAGGCCACACAGGCAACAATCTTGCGCACGGGTTCTTCTCCTTTTCCTACCTACTACGGACAACGAAAAGGGCCGACCCGGCGGCCGGCCCTTCGTTGTCACCTGTCACGCGGCCACCGCCATCAGGTGCCGCCGCATCGACTAGAAGTCGAACTGCGCGCTGAACTTGATGAGACGCGGGGCGATGACCGTCTGCGGCTGCTGCCACGTCGTGGACGTGGTGGCGTAGGTGTCGTTCTGGATGATGACGGTGCTCGCGTTGAACGCGTTGAAGATGTCGATGTTGCCGCTCACCCGCCCGCGGCCGGCAAAACGGAAGATCTTGCCCAACCGCAGGTCCACGGTGTTCATACGCTCGCCGTAGAGCGACCCGGGCTGCACCAGATTCACCGTCGCGTTCGCGGCATTTCCTGCCAGTGACCGCCCGAGCGAGGGCACGATCGCCGCGTTCGGCACCGCGTAGTTCGCCACGATTTGCGGACCCGGCATGCTCTGGAACGCCGCGCTGACCTGCACATCCACCCTCGGCACGGTGTAGGTGCCCAGGCCTTTGATCTGCGTCAGCCAGTTCGTCTGGAACGAGCAATACGGGTCGGTCGGGCTCGTCGCCGGGAACGGGGTCGTCAGGCTTCTCGCGTATTCCGGGAGCACGGATTTGAGCCCACACAGATCCTGGAACGTGCTGCCCGTGCTGAGCCCGCCCTGGAACGTCAGGCCGCGCATCGCGCGGACGTTTGCCAGCACGTCCAGACCACGCCAGTTCCTGGTGACGTCGGCATAGTTGCTCGCGAGCGTCGTCCAGTTGTTGGTCTGGCCGAACCTGTTGGGGTTCACATCGTAGAGGCCCGAGATCGCATAGCCCCCGCCGTTCGGCAGCCGCGAGTCCACCGGCGCCACGATGCTGAACTGCGTGTAGTCGCTCGGCGCGACAGCCAAGTTGTCGGTGACGAGGACGTTGCCGTACCAGCGGCGGATATACGTGACGTCCAGCGAGAGCCGCTCGAGCACCTGCTGCTGGAGGCCGAACACCAGTTCCTTGTTGAACTGGCGCTTGTTCCAGCTGCTCAGAAGGTTCGGATCGTACGTGTTGGTCGTGATGGGCTGGCCGAACCCCGAATTCGCCAGTGCGCCGCACTCGCCGTTGAGGGCGGGGTTCAGCAGATTGCAGTCCGGCGTGAAGTTCTTGTTCGAATCGGTCCAGCTGCGCGTCGTGCTCGTCGCCACCAGGTTGGCCGGGTTCAGCGCGATCCCGAAATTGTAGACGCTCGTGCCGGACGTGCCCGTGTTCATCGCGTTGACGTACTTGTTGAACGAGACCTTGACGGCGGTCTTGCCGTCCCCGAACACGTCGTAGGCCCCACCCAGCCGGTATGACGGATCCTTCAGCGCGGCGCCGTCCGAGGCCGGGAAGGTGATATTCCGCGTCGGCGCCAGCAACACCGGCCCCAGCGTCTGCGCCGGGAAGTACGTGTGGTAGTAGTCGAACCGGAGCCCACCGGTGAGGGTGAGGCGCTTGACCGTCCACCGGTCCTGCACGAACATGCCGAACTCGTTGGCCCGCGTCTCGGACCCGCGCGGGTCGGCGAACTCGGTAATCTGGTTGGGCGTGCCGTTCGTGAACCGGTACACGACGTTGTTCGTCCCGGCATAGCTGGACGGCCGGTTCCTGGCCCACTCGGCCAGGAAGCCGGTCTTGAAGGAGTGCGCGCCCGTGACGTAGGACAGCGAACCGCGCACGTCGTTGTTGCGGTTGTGGATCGCGCCCGCCTCGCTGGCGTAGTTGCGGTACGTGATGCCGGTGCCGCTGTCGATGACGGGAATAATCGACGGGTCGGTGTTCAAGGCATCGGTCGTCCTCGACGGCTCGAGGCGGTCCACGGCCGAGAAGTCCACAACCAGCTTGTTGCTGAGGGGCGCCGTATAGCCAACCGACGCGAAGTGCATCACCGGCAGCACGCGGGAGGATTGTGCCTCGGGCGACAGCGCCGCGGTCGCCTGCGGGCACGTGCACCGATACTGCGTGTCGTAATAGAAGGCGAGCTTGTTCTTCGGCGACGCCTGCCAGGTCAGGCGCGCGTTCTCGCCGTAGAAGAGCACGTCGAGGCTCGGGAAGGTCCCATTCGGATCCGGCGCGTAGGTCCAGGCGTTGGGATTGCCCGCGTTCAGATTCGGCGCGATGGCGACGTAGGTCGCGTTGCGTGACCGATTGACCGCGGCGTAGAACCAGAGTTTGTCCTTGACGATGGGCCCACCGAACGCGGGATTGATGGTGTAGGCCTTCTGGAGCGGCTTCAACGGCTTGGGGGTCGGGTAACCGCGTGCGGCCAGGCTGTCCGTGTAATTGGAGCTCTGCAGCGACGGACCGGCACCATCGACATAGACGAGGGTGTGGAACTGGTTGCCGCCCTCTCGCGGGACGACGTTCAAACGCACACCGCCCGAGTAGTCCTCGGCCGACATGCCGGCCGTGTCAATCGTCAGCTCCTGGATGCTGGCCAGGTTCAGTTGGAAGTCCGTGGTGTTCCCGCTCGCGGTCGCGGCCAGCGGGAGGCCCTGCAGCAGCTGCCGCTGGTCGCCGGACACGCCGCCGTGAATCGACGCCTGTGGCGTGAAGCTCAAGGCCGAGCCGCCGACGTCCGCGACGTTGGGATTGGCGCTGCCACCCTGGACCAGGATGCCGGGGATGAGCGTCGCCACCGCATGGATCTGACGGGACGTCGGGACGGATTCGAGCAGTTCGCGGGTCACCGAGTGTTCGGTCGCGACGCCCTGGACGTCCACGAGCGGCGCCGCACCGGTGACGGTGATGGTTTCCGCCACCGAACCCACCTTGAGCTCGCCGTTGACGGTGGTCGTCGCGGTGCCGGTCAGGGTGATGCCCTCGCGCTTCACCGTGCTGAACCCGGTCAACGCGAAGGTGACATCGTAGGTGCTCGGGGGCAGATCGACGAGACGGTACTGGCCGGTGCCGTCGGTGATGGCCGAGCGCACCTTCTCGATGAGGGCGGGGCCCGATGCCTCGACCGTCACGCCGGGCAGCACGGCTCCGGAGTCGTCCTTGACCACTCCGGTCAGGACGGCTTGGGCAAACACCGACGAGGGCACAAGGGCAGCCACGGCAAGCACGAACAGCACACGACGAATAACACTACGCATTATCAATAAACGCTCCTCTGAACCAGGATCCTGTACGCCTGCGGGCAGACCGCTGCCGAGCAGCGGCCCGAAATGGCGCGCGTGGTTATAGCACGCAACTAGGCGGCGTCGCATCCCCCAAATTAGGGAGACGCTAGCGCTGACAGGCGGGGATGGTCGAGCGGTCGGGCAGCAGGGGATGCTGCCCTGGGCGCAATTGCACGTCGAAGGCGGTCACCTCGACGCCCGTCGCGGCATAGAGCGCCATCAGCTCGACCAGGTCCACAGTGCCGCCGCGGCCGAACAGACGTTCGGTGGTCGCGTAGGTCGCCGGCGACACGCGCTTCTGCCGCAGCAACTCGCGGCCCAGGGTGATGATGGCGGCTTCCTTCGCGCCGAGCCCGGTCGCGGGCTTGCAGTACTTGATGATGTCGATGATGGCGGGTTCGGTCGCCGGGGGCACGCGCCCCGCCTGGCCGTGCTCTTCCCACTGCGTCCACTCGAACTGGTTGTCCGTTTCGCGCGCCGTGACGAGCACCGCGATCTCGGTCAGCCGCGGCCCGAGCGCGGTCCCGTACTTCGCGTAGTGATGCGCCTCGGCCATCGGCTTGGCAAGCTTCGGGCTGTGCCACCGGAGCGGCGGCTGCCGGTCGCCGAAGATCTCGTCGAGCACCCGTCGGCTGTCCTGGTCCAGGTCTTCGCGGCGAGGGACCGGCAGGCGAGTTCTCGACACCGGATCCACATCGCTCGGCAGCGGCGGGGCCGCCGCGCCTGGGCTGGCTGGCGCCTGCGCGCGGAGCGCCGCGCCGGGCAGGAGTCCCATCAGGACAGCAAGAAGCAGGAGGTGCAGGTGCGGGACTCGGTTCATGAGACCACCAGTCACTAAGGGCTCGCGTGCGGCTGCGCGCGGCCGGCGGAAACGGAAAAGAAGCGCTTCGCGGCGGCGGTTAGCTGCCGCACGAGCCGGCGACCGTCTCGAGGGCGCTGATCGTCATGCGGCTCTCGGACGGCATCTTCACGAGCAGCCCCCGCACGTATACCTTGTGTCCCTGCCGGGCGCCGGGGTTGTACGCCCGCGCATCGAGGAGCCGGAACGTGCCCGAACCGAGCGCCTTGTCGGGCGGCGGCGTGGCGACAGGCTGTTCGGCGCGGGCAGAGGTCGGCTCGCTGGCGTTGGTCAGTAACCACGCGTCCCCCGGGCCCGCCGTCAGGCAACCCACCGCCTCGACATAGGAAAAATCTTCGACCGGCGGCAGCGGCTTCGGCCGGCTGGCCATGACGCGCACGCCGGCCACCGAGTCGCGCGTCAATTCGCTCGCACCCGCGGGAAATCCGTTCTCTCGCAAGACGTGCGCGACGATGTCGAGGTAGACGTTCTCCGACAAGCTCGCCGGCGCCGCACCGGGCATCGTGTTGGCGACCTTGTCGTAGAAGACCTTCAGGTCCTTCCCCGCGTAGTCCTTCGAGAAGCGATCGCCGCGCAGCGGGGGGCCCTCGGCGCCGCTCAGGTCGCTTCTGTGGCACCGCACGCACGACGACTCGTAGAACTGCTGCCCGCGCGTGGCCTGAATGTCGGAATAGATGCCGTCCGCGACGGTCTTGCCCTCGGCGGTGGACTGGGCACGGGCGGACACCGGTGCGAGCGCAACCGCCATCAGGAACGTAGCGGACGTGAGGATCGAAACGGTGGAAGCGCTCGATGGTCGCGTGATCATGCTGGGAATTGTCCGGTCAATGCTTGGGCGGAACCTTGGGCGTGGCGCCCGACTTCACGATGAGGCTGACCAGCAGATCCGCGACCTTGTCGAACCCCTGTGGTTCGGCGAACCGGAGCGGCGTCTGGCCGGCGGAATCCGCTTCGTCCAGCTTGGCGCCCTTGTCGATGAGGAACTGCACGACGCGCATGATCTCGGGCTCTGGGCGCTGGATGTCGCCGACGAGCGCCAGGTGCATCGGCGTCTGGCCGATCCGGTTCGTCACGACGGCGTGCGGGTCGAGTTCGTAGGCGTACTGGACCACGTCGAACCCCGCACCCGAGCCGGCCATCAACAGCGTCGTGCCGTTGTCCGCCTGGATCGTCGGGTCGGCCCCGGCCTCGACCAGCGCCCGCATCACGTTCAGGCGGTTGTACCGCGCCGCCACCAGCAGCGGCGTCAGCGCGCCGCCGACGAACCCCCGCGCGCCACGGTTGTCGGTGAACTTCGCCACGGCCGTGGTCGCGGTGCGCACGTTCGGATTGATCCCACCCGCCAGCAGCTTCTTTACCAGATCCACGTCGCCGATGCGGGCCGCGACGTGCAGCGGCGAATTCTGGTCGCGATCGACTGCGTGGATGTCCGCGCCGCTCGCCATCAGCGCCGAGGCGACGTCCAGATGGCGGTACCCGATGGCCATCAGCAGCATCGTGTTGCCGGAGGACAGCCGGAAGTTCGGGTCGGCCCCGGCAGCCAGGAGCGTCTTCACGGTGGCAGCGTCGCCCTTCGCAACGGCGAATGCGAGCGCGTTGAACCCGCCTTTGGAGATGGGCGAGACCGGAGCCCCGGCGGCGATCAAGGCCGCGGCGGCCTCGGCATGCCCCTCAGCCGCGGCCCACATCAGCGGGGTCTGCCGGCGCCGTGGGTCGGCGGCGTTCACGTCTGCCCCGCGCGCCACGAGCGCCTTGACGGAGGCCGCGCTCCCGGCGCCCGCGGCAATCATGACCGCGGTCTCGCCGTTCCACCGCGCGCTTCGCGCGCTGGCCCCGGCCGCCAGCAGACGCTCGACGAGGGCCGTGTCCCCATTGGCCGCGGCCAGCGTAATCGGCGTCTCGCCGTACTCGTCCTCCGCGTTCACGTTGGCGCCCGCGGCGATGAGCGCCGTCGCCATCGCGTCCTCGCCGAGGTTGGCGGCCCACGCCAGCGCGGTCGCCCCGTCGGGCTGGCTTGCGTTGACATCCACCTGCTTCAGGAGCGCAGTAAACGCCTTCTCGTCGCGGCGCCTCACGGCCTCGAGCAGCCGCAGGTCCGCGGACGCCGCCCAGCACGGGGTTGCAGCCAACCCCACCGCCAACACCAACTGCAACGCCATGACGCCGCGCTGCCGGCCGCTTGCGATCACGCCGATCACGCCAGGTCCGTCAGGCGGCCCGTGCTGTCCCCAAACCCGGCCACGTGGGGCACTCCCGCCAGATCGAACATGTTGAGGAACAGGTTGTTGAGCGGCGTGTCCTTCGGATACACCACGTGGCGGTTCCCGCGCAGCTGCCCGCGGGCGTTGCCGGCCAGCACAATGGGCAAGTCGGCGTGGAGGTGAGTGTCCGAGTCGCTGAGGCCGCTGCCGAACAGGACGAGCGAGTGGTCGAGCAGGGTGCCGTCGCCATCCCGCGTCTCGCGCAGCTTCTTCAGGAGGTACGCGTACAGGCCCACGTGGAGCTCGTCGATCTTCACGAGCTTGTCCACTTTCTCGTCCTGACGCTGATGGTGCGAGAGCGAGTGGTGGCCGTCGGAGATGCCGAGCTCCCGGTAAGGACGATTGCTGCCGTCGCGCCCCATCATGAAGGTGGCCACGCGCGTCATGTCCGTCTGCCACGCGATGACCTGCATGTCGATCATCAGCCGGGCGTACTGCGCGTAGTCGTCCGGCACCGACGCGGGGCGTTCGAGCTCGGGGACTTCGAGCGTCGCCGCCTGCTTCTCGGCCAGCTCGATGCGCCGCGCGACG
>JBEQUD010000430.1:0-4025 GCA_040349235.1 Acidobacteriota bacterium | reverse complement strand
AGCTACGACCCGGCCATCACCACGGGCCTCAACACCTCGCCCTACGATTGGAACTTCGATCTGGGTGTGCAGCACCAGGTGACGCCGCGGGCGTCGATCAGCGTCACCTACTTCCGGCGGTGGTTCGGCAACTTCTTCATCACCGACAACCTGGCGACGGCCGCGTCCGACTACACGCTCTACAACGCGCCGATTCCCGTTGACCCGCGGCTGCCAAACGGCGGCGGCGGCACGCTGACGTTTGCCGACGTCAATCCGAACAAGTTCGGCCAGACCCAGAACCTCGTCACGGCCGCCAGCAACTACGGCAACATGTACGACCACTGGAACGGCGTGGACGTCGATTTCACCTACCGTCCCAAGGGCGGGCTCTACTTCCAGGGCGGGACGAGCACCGGGCGCCGTTACTTCAACGACTGCGAGGTCCAGCAGGCGCTGCCCGAGGCGAACCAGATCTTCACGGTGCTCAACAACGGCTCCGCCATTTCCGGGATCTCGCCGTTGAGCTTCTGCAACCAGACCACGAACTGGCTGACGACGTTCAAGTTCCTCAGCACGTATACGGTGCCGAAGATCGATGTGCAGCTGGGGGCGACGCTGCAGAGCATTCCGCTGCAGACGACGTATGCGATTTGGAACGCGCCGAGTTCCGCGCTGGCAGGGGCCCTGGGTCGCCCGGTGTCGGGTGGGGGCACCTCGGCCCTCAACATCCTCCAGCCCGGGCTGTACTATCCCGATCGCCTGAACCAGCTGGACGTCAAGCTGGCGAAGGTGCTGCGGTTCGCTGGGACCAAGACCCTGGTCGGTGTGGACATCTACAACGTGACGAACTCGAACACGGTCCAGACGTATAACAACACGTTCAGTCCGACGGGGACGTACCATACGCCGACGTTCATCCTGTCGCCGCGGTTCGTGAAGTTCAGCGCGAATTTCGACTTCTAGGCTGCTCCCGGTCTGACGTACGCGCGGAAATGCCGCAACGGCCTCTGGTCGTTGCGGCATTTCCGTTTTTGAAGAGGATTGGGCACACAGGCCAGCCGACTCGCGGAGTGCTCATCGACCGAGGATCAGCGATAGACTCTCTGCCATTGGCATGCCCTCCAGAAGACGCGCTCGAACGCGTGGCCAGACCGCCGCCCCCGCTGCCGCAGACACGTCAGAGACAACGACGCCCCACATTGGCCTCTTGGACACGACGAGCACCCGCCCCTACCTGATTGTCGGCATCGTCCTCGCCGGGCTCGCGACCTATGCGAACAGCCTGCACGGACCATTCGTGCTCGACGACCTGCTGTCGGTCGTCTACAACGACGACATCCGAGAGGGACGGCACATCTGGTCCGTGCTGTTCTCGTCGAATCAGGACACATCGGTCGCAGGTCGTCCGCTCGCGCATCTGTCGTTCGCCGCCAACTACGCGCTCGGCGGCCTTGATGTGCGTGGCTACCACGTCTGGAACATTGCCGTCCACGTCGCGTGCGCGCTCTTGGTGTTCGGCGTGGTCCGGCTCACGCTCGAGCGCCCGCGCCTGGCGCCGATCGTGGGGTCGCACGCTGTCAGCCTGGCCTTCGCCAGTGCCTTGATCTGGGAGCTTCATCCACTCAACAGCGAAGTGGTCGATTACCTGACGCAGCGCACCGAGTCGATGATGGCGTTGTTCTACTTCCTGACGATGTACGCCAGCGCGCGCGGCCTGGCATCGGGCGGGGCCGGTCGATGGGAGTGGTTGTCGGTTGCCTCCTGCGCGGTGGGCATGACGTGCAAGGAATCGATGGCGACCGCGCCAGCGATGGTCGTGCTGTACGACTGGATCTTCGGATTTGCCTCGCTGCGGGATGCCCTGCGCACGCGCTGGCGGCTGTATGTGGGGCTTGCCGCCACGTGGGCGATTGTCGTCTGGCTGACCTGGTCGGGATCCCGAAGTGCCTCCGCCGGTTTTGCGACCGACGTCCATCCGTGGACCTACCTCCTCAACCAAACGATCATGATCACGCGCTATCTTCGCCAGGCGGTGTGGCCGTCGTCACTGGTGGTCTTCTACGGCTGGCCCGCGCCGCTCGGGCTCTCGGATGTGTTGGCGCCCGCCGTGTTCCTTGTCGCCCTGCTGGTATTGACGGTCGTGGCCCTTGCGCGTTGGCCGGCCCTGGGATTTGTCGGCGCGTTCTTCTTCGGCACCCTGGCTCCGACCTCGAGTATCGTGCCGATCGCCACAGAGGTCGGTGCCGAGCGCCGGATGTACATCCCGCTGACTGTGCTGGTTGTGCTCGCCGTGATTTCGGCACGCGTCGTCTGGAACCGCGTGGAGCGACTCCGTTCACCGGATACCCAGCGCGCTGTGGTCTGGCGCGTCGTTCCGCTTGCGGTGCTCGGTATCGTGATTGTGGGCCTGGCCGCCGCGACCATGGCAAGAAATCGCGAGTACCGCTCGAATCTGGCCCTGCTCCACACGGTCGTCGAACGATGGCCGACGAGCCCCGCGGAGCATATGCTCGGCGCGGCGCTCGTGGACAGCGGCGAACACGAGGCTGGCCTCGTCCACCTGCGCGCAGCCACGGTGGGGGCACCGCGCGCCTACCTCGACCTGGGCGTCGAGCTGTTCAAGGACGGCAAGCTCGACGAGGCCGTCAGCAGCCTGCAGTCACTCATTCGCATCTGGGCATCTCCACCAGCCGTCCATCCACACTGGCAGGCGCCACTTCGCGACGAAGTGGTCTCGGCGCGGAAGATCATGGGGCGGGCGTTCGCTCGACAGGGGCGATGGGAGGAGGCCAACACACAATTTCAGGAAGCTCTGGCGATGAGCCCCGCCGATGCCGATGTGCGCGCTCTCATCGGGGACGCTTTCTTCGGGCTGCATGCGTTCGATGACGCGATTCGATACTACCGCGCCCATCTCGGGGCGCGCCCGAATGACGTCTTGGCGCTGGGCGGTCTGGGGATGGCGCTGGCCGTCACCGGGAGATTCGACGAGGCCGCCGGCGTGTTTCGGCGGGTCATCGAACTCAAACCGGATGACGGCCTCACGGAGCGGCATCTCGCGAACGTGCTGCTGGACGGCGGACACATCACCGAGGCCGGCGTGCATGCCGAGCGAGCGGTTGCGCTCGTGCCCGACGACCCGGCCGCACACGACGTTCTCGGTCGTGCGCTGGGCCGTCAGGGTCGGTTCGCCGAATCAGCGGCACACTTCGAGCAGTCCCTTCGGATCGACCCGGACTACGCCGACGCACGTGAGCACCTCGAGCGCGTTCGGCCCTTCGTGCGGCAATAGTCGGACACCGTACGAGGGTCGCCCGCGCGCCATGGCGTCGCGGTCTTGTCGTTCGTCAGCGGGATTTGGCGGGGTCGGCGCAAGAAGACTGCCTGGCCAGGCGGTCGAACTCGCGAGACGCGACGATGCGGTAGTCCTTGGCGTACGCCTCATGATTACGCTCGACGTCCTCGAGCCGGTAGACGTAGTTGACCGTCAGACCGAGCGAGCGCCGGAGGCCGACATCAGAGGTGTCGCCGGCCCAGTTGAGGCGTTCGAGCCGGGCGCCGTTGGCCAGGTGGAATCGCGCAACGGAATCGAGCGGCGCCTTGCCCTTTTTCGCGTGCAGGAGGTAGTCCGCGCAGAGGCGGCACAGGGCATTGCGCGCGTCCGGTCGGATGGCCGACGCCGCCGGCCATCCGTCGCGGTCGAAGCCCTGCACGAGCGCGTTGACGCCCGCGCCGGCCGCCGCGAGCGCGCCGGACGACTCGAGCCACTGCCGGAAGCCCGGGATGGGCGAGAGCGTCGCGAACGTACGCATCCGCGGGAACTCGCGGCCCAGATCCTCGGCCACCTGCTTGATGAGAAAGTTGCCGAACGAGATCCCCCGGAGCCCTGCCTGGCAGTTGGTGATCGAGTAGAACATGGCGCAGTCGGCGTCGTCCGGGCTCACGACCGGGGACTGCGGGTCGAGCAGCGGCTGCACGGTCGCGCTCATGCCGCGGGTCAGTGCGACCTCGATGAAGATGAGCGGTTCGTCCGGCAGCGCCTG
>JBEQUD010000427.1:0-4558 GCA_040349235.1 Acidobacteriota bacterium | reverse complement strand
CGCGAAGCCGAAATCGTCAACTGCATGCTCGCGTCGGGCAGCCTCATCGTCGGCGGCACCGTGCGACACGCCATCCTGTTCCCGAACGTGCGTGTCGAAGAGGGCGCCGTCGTCGAGCATGCCCTCCTCTTCGAGGACGTCACGGTCGGCGAGGGCGCGGAACTCAGGCACTGCATCATCGACAAGCACGTGGTGGTGCCAGCCGGCGAGCAGATCGGCGTCGATCGGGCCCGCGACGCGGCGCGCTTCACAGTGTCCGACCAGGGGATCGTCGTCATCGGCAAGGGCTACCGCTTCCGCTGACCTAGTACATCTTCGCCCAGCCGCCGGTCACGAAGGACACCTGCGGCGCGCTCGTCACGCCCGCCTTTGCCATCGCGGCCTTCAGCCCGGGGTTGGCCTCATCCACACCACCTTGGGGGCGTCCAGGACGCCCGCGTCCTTCATCACGCGGTGCAGGTCCGCGGACCCGGCAAATGCGCGGGCCTTGGCAAGGTCCGACAGCGCCAGGTAGACGCTGACGACATTCGGGCGCTCGCGATCGCGGTTGATGTGGTGCCCCAGCATTCCCGCCGCCTTCCGCGCGCCTTCGTGGGCATCGAAGTGCGTCTTCCACGTGGCCCAGTCGGCCACTTCGTTGGTGACGATAACGGCTGCGGGTGGAAGAGCACGCGATTCGCTCATGGCCTGACCCTCTCGAAAAAGTCGTGGTGGCGGGCCGGCCGGCCCGCGGCTCGTCTACAGGCGCTCGAGGCGCGTATCGGCGTCGCCGAAGCGATCGAGCTTCACGCCCATCCGGTCCATGATCGACAGATACAGGCTGCACATCTTGCGGTTGGCGTCGCCCGCTTCCTGGTAGTCGAGCGTCCGGCCTGTCTCGAGCGTGCCGCCCAGGCCCCCTGCCAGCACCAGCGGCAGCCGGTGATTGTCGTGGAGACGCCCGATCCAGAGGTTCGAGAGGAACATCAGGCACGAGTTGTCGAGCACCGTGCCCTCGCCCTCCGGCATGCTATCCAGCTTCGCGGCGAGATAGGCGAACTGGCTCAAGTGGAAGCGCGAGATACGCTCGTAACCGTCCGACAGGTTGTCGTGCGACGCGCCGTGGTGCCCTTCGCTCACCTGCAGGAACGGGTAGTACATCGCCGAGAGGTCGCGCGCCAGAATCAGTGAGGCCACGCGGGTGCGGTCCGTCTGGAACGCCATCGCGATGATGTCGCACATCAGCCGCGCGTGGTCCCGCAAGTCCTCCGGCAGCCCATTCTGCGGACGATCCATCGTGAAGGCGGGGCGGTTCTTCTGCTTGGCCAGGTCGTCGGACGTGTCCTTGACCTTCCGCATCGCCTCGACCCGCTTCTCGACCTCGCGCACGCTCGTCAGGTACTCATCGACCTTCGCTTTGTCGTCCGCGCTGACCTGGCTGCTCAGCGCGGCCGCGCGGTCCTTCACGCGGTCGAGAATGCTCATGTTGCGCAGGCTGCCGCGATTCTCGAACAGGTTGTCGAAGGCCAGCGAGGGATACACCTCGACAGGCACGGGCGAATCCGGGCTCTGCCAGGAGATGTGCGAGCTGTAGGCCATCGAGTAGTTCGTCTCGTGGTAGCCAGACATCGGCTGCTCGCACGCCAGGACGATGGAAGGGAGCGCCGTGTCCTGGCCCACGGTATTCGCGATCATCTGATCGATCGAGATGCCCGAGTGGATGATCGCGCCTTTCTGGAGGTGCGCCCCCGACAGCAGCCCTCCGGTCTGCGGCGGATGGATGCCCAGGCCGACCGCTTCCTTGTTGAAGAGGCCGTCAACGACGTTAATCTTGCGCTTCAAGGGCTCGAGCGGTGCGAGCGTCTTGCTGAGCACCATCGCGTCGCCCGATCCTTCCGCGCTCCAGTGCTTCTCGTTGATGCCGTTGCCCATGAAGAGGACGGCGAAGCGCTTGGGGAACACCGGCGACGCCGCTGCCGGCGCGCCGAAGGCCGGCAGCGATTCGAGCCAGGGCAGTGCCATGGCCACACCGGCGCCGCGCAGCACCGCGCGGCGGGAAAGACGGCGGGAGTGTTCGCGTGATGGCCGCATCTAGTTCACCTGTCCTTGCGCTGCAACGAGAGGATGTGTCGTGTTGGCCGGTCGCCTGCGCAGGAACTGCGGGCTGGCGACGATGGACTCGACCAGGGCGCTGATGCGATAGCCCCGGGCGGACAACCGCGCCTGCATGCGGTCGAGGAGCGGCTCGTCCGAGAACAAAAGCGATCGGTTCAACGCATAGGCCAGTAGCTTGCGATCGAACCCGTCGATGAACTGGTTCTGGCGATATGCCCGGATGTACGCCCGCACGCCCTCCATGCCGGCGCCCTCGCTGCCTCCGGGGAACGCCGTCTTGTCATCGACGGGACGGCCGGCCAGATCCTGCGCCCGCGCCTCGCCGACCGGGCCGTAGCCTTCAAGAGCCAGACCGAACACGTCGAACCGCGCGTGGCAGGACGCGCATGCAGGGTTGGCCCGGTGCCGCGCGAGCATGTCGCGGATCGGCAGGTCGGTCTTGGCTTCGTCCTGCGGCAGCTGCGGCACGACGGGTGGCGGGGGCGGAATGACCTGACCGAGCACGCGGTGCACGACCCAGTAGCCGCGCTTGACCGGACTGGTCCTGAGGCCCGGCGAGTTCGCCGTCAGGAACACGGACATCGGCAGCAGGCCGCCGCGGCGGTAGCGTGCGGCGTCATCGACGCGCACCCACGTGTCCGCGTCGCCCTTCACGTCTGGCATCCCGTAGTGCTTCGCGAGGACCGGGTTCACGAACGTGTAGTTGCCGTAGACGAGATCGAGGACCGACCGGTCGGCGTGCAGCAGATCCTCCACGTAGCGGATAGGCTCCTGGAACATGGCCTCGCGGAGGTCGCCCGTGAAGCTGGGGAAGCGCTCGCGGTCCACCGCGTTGTGGTTCTCGAAGCGCCGGAAGTCCAGCCAGTTCCCCGTGAACTCCGTCGCCAGCCCGCGCGCCCGCGCGTCTTTCAGCATTCGGCGCGTCTCGGCCATCAGGACGTCGGGACGCTCGAGGTCGCCGGCGGCGGCGTGGTCGAGGAGCTTCTGGTCGGGCATGCTCGACCACAGGAAATAACTGAGGCGGCTGGCGAGCGCATACCCGTCGCGCGACCGGCCGTCCGCGCCGGACGCCCCACCGAGCCACGCACGCGAGTCGAGGTCGAGCCGATAGCAGAAGTCGGGCGACATCAGGATGCTGACGACCGAATCCCGCATCGCGTCCTCGTGCGTCAGGGCGTTCTCGTCCCGAATCGCGCGGTAGTACTGCAGAATGCCTTCGCGCTCGGATGCCGACAGCGGGCGCCGGTAGGCGCGGGCCGCGAACCGCAGCAGGGCCTCGAGGTGCTTGGGCTCGGCCTCCGCGTGCATCTTCTCGAAGGTCCGGAGCGTGGTATTGATGCCCTCGAAGTGCTGGCGCACCGCTTCGGCCGCAATCGGATCGGTCTTCGGGTCGTCCAGATCCTTCGCGGCATAGAAGCGGTTACGTCCGACCAGGTCTACGGCCATCGAGTCCTTGGGGGCCATCCGGGCCCGCGCGACATACGCGTCGCGGAACCCCATGATGACCGCCGTGTCGGTGATCTCGCCCTCCGCGGGACGGTCCGAGCCCGACTCGGCACCCTTTCCGTACACTTCGCCGCTCTGGTTGAAGAAGAACTGGATGAACGTCCGCGCGGTGAAGTGGCTGCTGAACTCGAACTCGGTCCACAGCCGGTTGATCTCGCTCTGGCCCTTCTCGTCGAGAATCAGCTCCATGAGCGGCGTGTCGTCGCGGAAGAAGCCGAGCACGCTGTGGTAGCCGGCGCTCAGGAGACGGCCCTTGTCCTCCGAATCGTCCGGGAAATAGCGGCCGCGCTCGGTGATGTAGAACGTGTCCGGAAACACGGACGCGAACCGTTCGAAGGACGCTTCGTATCGCGCACGGTCGGCGGCGGGCACGACCAGGTCCGGGTCGCCGGCGCGCGCGGCCGCGGACAAGGCGGCCCAGCGCGGCGCGGCCTCCTGGTGCAGCCCCGGATACTTGGGAATCTCGGGCACGACCTCGGGCGGGTCGGTGTCGTTGCGCAGCACGTGCGGATCGCTGCGGCGGCGATGGGCCGCATACCGGCGGAGCTTCCAGTTGAGCAAGGGCTGCGAGCCGGGCGGCATGCCGGCAATGACCGGCGCTGCGAACTGCATCGCCGTGTGGTTACGGATCCGGACGACGAAGTCGCGCATCGCGACCACCTGCGCGTGCACGGCAACGTCGGTGTCGGCCTTCGCCCTATGCTGTCCCCCCGTGCGCGCGCCGGCGCCGGCCTTCGTGGGCGTAGCCACCCCAGGCGCGGGCAGGGCGCGCCACATGCCCTGCAGCTTGGCGATCGGCCCCACTTCCTGCGTGGCCGTCTCCGGCGGCTCTTCGAGCAGCCGCCAGATCATCGGCAGATACTTGGCGCTGACCTTCGCCTCCGCCGCGACGGCCGCCAGCGTGGCGCCCGGCCTGCCGAGCGCCACACGATGCTTGAAGCGCCACGCCGCCTCAAAA
>JBEQUD010000398.1:0-2609 GCA_040349235.1 Acidobacteriota bacterium | reverse complement strand
CAAGAGTTCGCGCCGTGAGAGCGCATCGCGCATGTGCGCCCTATCTTACGATCTACGGGCCTTCCGTGAGGTAGGCGTGCAGTTTGTCACGCAGGAGTGCGACGAGGGCGGGCTGGTCGGCGACGAGGCTGTGTGTTTCCCCACGATCGTCGGTCAGGCCGTAGAGCTCTTCCTTGCCGTATTGCGGCGTCGCGATGTACTTGAAGAGCCCGTGGTCGCTGCGGTACAGGACGGCGAAACGGTTGGGCAGGAAATACGTCTGGTGAAAGCTGAACTGCTTGATGGTCGGTGCCAGGAGTGACTGTCCGTCCCACGATGCAGGGATCGGGAGCCCCAGACGATCGAGAATGGTCGGCGCAATATCCACCTGTGTGGCAAACGTCAGGTTGCGGTACGGCGCCGGCGGCGCATCGTAGAGCAGCAGCGGGATGCGGATGTCCTCGTCGTACAGGTGCCAGCCGTGCGCCCAGTGGCGTTCCCCGAGCCCTTCCCCGTGGTCAGCGGTGACGACCACCACGGCGTCGTCGAGATAGTGCTTGGCCGACAGCGCGTCGAACAGCTGACGGATGATGTCGTCCGCCTGCCGCACCTTGTCGTCGTAGCGGTCCGGCTTGTTGAGCCGTTCGAGGATGCTGTAGGGCTCGGGGCCGGGGCTGACGCGGTCGTCCTGGCTCGTGAAGACGTGCGATTCGGGCAGCTGCACGCCGAGGTAGTGCGTGGACATCAGATGCACGTAGAAGAAGGCCGGTTGGCCCTGGGATGCGGCCGGCACGCGTTCGAGGCCTTCGAGCACGAGGCGGTCGTCGTCGGTGGTGTAGCGCGTGGTCTGGGACCCATCAAACAGCGTGCCCTCGTCCGCGTGATAGAACTGCGGCAGACCGTTCCAGACGCGGTGGTTGCCCGACAGGAGGAACCACGTCCGATAGCCCTGGTCGCGCAGCACGTCCTGCAACTGGAAGTCGCGCGCGTTGATATCCCGGAAGTCACGCCCCGACAGCGTGCTCGTGATGCCGCAGAAGGATTCCGAGCAGGTGGAGAAGGCGGCCTCCACCCGCTGCATGCGGCCGCTCTCGACGAGACGGGAAAGAAAGGGCGTGGTCGGCCGGTGGTAGCCGTAGACCTGCATGTGGTCCGCGCGGAGAGAGTCGATGATGATGAGCACGACGTGCTTGCGCCGTGCCCCCTCGACGTGCCGCGGGTAGGCCGCGCGCAGTACAGCGTCCCGTTCGGCGGCCGCCTGGCGCCGCGCGGTGGGCTCGAAGGCGAAACCGTTGGGCCGGAAGGCGCTGACCACCAGCTCGTGCTTCCAGAATGGACGGTCGGTCCGAACAGCCCAGGCCATGGCCGCGCCGAACACCGTGATGGCGATGGCTGCCGTGGCGGCCATCGCAAATGGGTGGCGCGGCGTCGGCCTCGCAGGGGGGCGGCCGTGCGTCACCCAGGATCGCACGGCGTCGTCGAGCGTCCGCCCCCACGAGCGGGACACCGCTGCCGCCAGCGCCGTCGTGCCGAGCACGATGCCGGTGATGCCCAGCGCGCCGATCGGGAACGATTCCTTCCCCGACCACACCGTCGGCGCGAACGCGACGACCAGATGCCCGGTGATGTTGCGGCCCCAGAAGACGTTGCTGATCGCGTTCAGGGCATAGAGAAACATCTGGCAGACGAACGTGGCCGCCGGCAGGAGACGGCAGGCCCAGAGGCTCCAGGCCGGTTGGACGGCCGTGACGGCCGCGAGCAGGACAAGGAGGAGGACGTCCCACGCCGCGAGGACGGCCACGTGCGCAGTGGCGGCCGGCCAGCCTTGCGCGAAGTGCCACGCGAACCAACCAGCCGCCGTCCCACTGAGCAGCAGGTGCGCGCCCACGAGACCGCCGGCCCACCAGCCGCGACGATCGGTTGCGCTGTCCATCGCTCGCGCGTCCTGCCGGACCGCTATCCGCGTCGGGTCAGCTTGCGCAGCCAGCCCACGGCCGGTGTGCCCGGCATCTCGAGCCGGCCCGAAAGCCAGAACCATCCCGCGACCACATGGCCGGCGCGAATCGGGCTCGACACGAGTGCCGGATCGACCACGACATCGAAGGTGCCGCCGACCGTGTCGATGAGCGCCCACCAGAACGGCTGTCCCGTGACCGTGTTCCGCTGCTCCGCGGCTTCGATGACCTCCCCGACGATGAGCGCATGGGACTCTGGCGGGGTGACGGGCTCGCCCGACGGGGAGATGAGCCCGGACGGAATAAACGATCGCGATCCGAAGGAGAGTCCCTGCGCGGCCTGGGCGGCGTCATACGCGGCCGGCGACGGGTAGACCGTAATCTGCTGGGCAAAGGCGGCGACCTGGGCGGTGACTGTGGCGGGCAACTGTACGTGCTCGTGCGTGGCCGCGTCGGGACAGTCGAAGGCGAACGGGTAGTCGCCGCCGGCAGACGCACCCGCCGGCGGGTTGGCCCAGGCCAGAAATGCCCCGTCGAGCGGGGTGTGCGCGTCACGGACCACGCGTGCTTCGATGGCGACGCGCACGGACGATTTGCCGGCGAAGTGCGGGTTCATGCCCATGGCGTCGCCGTTGTGCCTCACTTGCAGCCACAACTGCTCGCCGGAGGGCGGCG
>JBEQUD010000386.1:0-5304 GCA_040349235.1 Acidobacteriota bacterium | reverse complement strand
GCCGAGTTGCTCCAGGTCAGCTACAAGGCGTTCGTCACGAAGCTCAAGGATTACGGAATCGACGGATAGCGTCCTATCGGCCCGGCCGAATCTCCTGCGAGAACCCAATCGTGTTCAGGTCGCGGAACACCGGTGTCAGCGGCGGCAGCTTGGCCGGATCCAGGAAGTCGATGTCGAACGTGTAGCCGCGTGTCGGCGGCGCGTAGACGGTCGCGCAGCACTTGAACGTGCCGACCGCTTGCCGGCTGTAGAAGAAGGTCACGAGTGACCCGATGTAGTTGAGCGTCTGCCCCGTGCCGTCCTCGAGATAGCGCAGGAAGTTATGCGCCCCGCCGTCGGTGCCGAAGTCGTTGGCGGTGCCGGCCGGCTGTGGGAACGACATCCCCTTGCCGCCGATCACAGCCAGACGGTAGAAGTTCGTGGTCCGCGGGCGCAGGGCCGGATTATAGGGGTTGGCGAACGAGTTGCTGTCGTTCCAGCCGGTGGACAACAGCGTGACGGCGTCGGCCTGCACCGATGTCGCCACGTGCCCGTCGTTGGCCGGCGGGGGATTCGCGGCCATGTTCCAGTCGCCCTGGACGTAGACCGGGTTCTCCGCCACGACCGTGAACCCCGGCGCGACGATCTGCCCGAGCCCGCCCCTCACGAGCTTCAGCGCGTGACGGAACAGGACCGAGCGATTGATCTGCGCCTGCGGTGGGCTCAGCAGCGTGGTCGGTCGCGCGGCCCCATTGAGGGGCGCAGCGGACCCGGGGGCGACGCTGTTGGCGACGCCCCCATAAGAGGGGAACTGCCCGTAGGTATCGAGCGTGCCGCTGGCATTGATGTCCTCACCGGCGTCCAGGATGCCGTTGGGCGCGCCCACGCCGCTTGCCGGGTTCACGAAGTCTTCCCATCCGTATTCGGCGGTCTCCTTCGAGTTGGCGTCGCGGTTGTTACGCCGGTCCGAGAAGTACACCGAGTAGCCGCTGTTGTTGAGGGCGTTGTTGCCGCTGCACGGGCCGACGTTGTACGGGGCCGCGCACGTGAACCACTTCGACAGGTTCGCGACATCGATGGTGACGTGGTGCATCACCCCGCCGAGGGCGATGTTGGCGACCGCCGCATCGCGCTGCAGCCCTTCGCGTGTGTCGAAAAGCGTGTTGGGCCAGTAGTCCCACGCATTCGTGCTCGTCTGGTAGCCAGCACACGGGTTCGCGCCGCCGATGCCGTTGGTGCCCGCCCCGTTGTCGCGCAGCCGCTGGATCCGGAGAATCGCGTTCGGCGTCGGGTCGTTGCAGATCGTGCCCGCGAGGTTGGGTGCGGCGATCCCGTAGTTGAGGAGTTCCATCGTCACGTCCTGCCACGATCCGTCGTTCTTCTGCATCTCGGCTTTGATGTAGCCGCCGATGGTGCCCGTGGCCGCAGGCGTCAGGTAGTTCGTGAGCAGGGCGCCGTTGGCGGCGACCGTGACATTCGACGCCGATGAACAGCCGGTGAGCGTGCCTACGGTCGATCCGGTGCACGTCACGGGCACGTTGCCGGACCAGAGGAGGCCGTAGCCGAAGCCGGCGGTGCCCGTCCCGCCGTTGACCGTGATGGTGCTGCTGCCAGCGGCCCAGATGGCGGTGGTGGCCGTTGACACCGTGCTCGTGCCGAAGGTCGCGGTGACGGTCTTGCCCGCGGCCAGGTTGGCAGCCGGCACTGGGGCGCAGCCCGTGAAGGTCGTTGCCGTTCGGCCCGTGCAGGTCACCGGGTTGTTGGGGTACCCCGTGACCGTGAGCGTCGGGGGCCGCAGCCAGGCAGGCACCGCGCCGCCGTTGATCGTGATGGGGAGGTTACTGGCGGGTGTCAGGTTGACGGCGCCGCCGGTGTTGGTCACGGCACTCGCGTTCGGGCCCGCGGAGACGGCAATGGGCGGGTGCGTGGCGTTGATCGGCCCGTAGGCGGTGCCGTTGTTGGGGACCGCGGCGTTCCAGTTGCCGTCGAGCAGCACGGGCGGCGTCGCCGCCAGGACGGTCGGCAACGTCGTGATGTCGGCCGCCGTATCGGAGAGGAGCACGCGCAGGCTCACCTTGCTGAAGTCGCGCTCGCCGAAGAGCGTCACGTTGTTGACGTTCTCGTTCACGACGGGCCGGCGGATCAAATCGGCGTTCACCCCGCCCATCGTGATGAGTGGCAGGTTCAGCATCTTGGCCCCGGTCCGGCCGTTGCGGATGTAGCTGTTGTAAGTGCTCAGCGAGAGATTGGTCCACGTGGGCTCGTTGACCGCGCTGTTGACGCCGTCCACGACGCTGCCTTCCGTGCGGGCGAGGGCGCGGAACGCCCCCGGGGCTGTGGCCATGTTGACGACGCCGGTATGCGGCTGTGCGTCGATGGTGACGCCGTTCTGCAGCCGCTGGCGGACGATTTCCTTGACCGCGGTCACCTTGTCGGCGAGCGTCAGCGTGGCGCCGTTGCCTTCGGCGAGGAAGAGGTTGCCGTTGGTGTGCACGCGCCCGCCGAAGTTGAAGTTCGGCCCGGCGAAGAAGCTCAGATCGACGTCCGAGAAGATGCCGAACTGGAACACGGGGATGGCGACCGTCTCGGTCTCCCGCTGCAGGTGCGTCTCGCCGCCGGTCGTGGTCCGCGCCGTCACGTCCATCGTGTACTTGGTGATGAGCGCGTAGAGGCCCTGATACGGCCCGGTGGAGATCGTCGTCGAACCGAGATTCTGCGAGGCAATCTGGTAGCCCGAGCTGCCGTCCATCTTCGTGAAGGATGTCGCGGTAATGGTGGGCGGCGTGGCCATCAACGCGGTGATCTGGGCCGGCGTCGGCGCGACGTAGACGAAGAAGAGGTTGCCGAGGTCCGCGGTCAGCTTCTCGAGCCCCGCGCTGGCCGCGTAGAACGACTGGGTGCGGTCGCGATCGATGAACCGGAAGCGCTGGTCGCTCGTCACCATGGCCGTGAAGCCGATGAGGAGCGCGGAGACGAGCATCATGACCAGCAGCGTGCTGATCATGGCGATGCCGCGTTCGTTCGACGTGCGCATAAATCCCTTCCGTCCCTCGTTACTGATAGCTGGCGACAAATGCCAGATTGCGGAGGCTGATGGCCGTGGACACGTGGGTGCGGACGTAGTCGTGCCGCTGGTTCGAGAGCGTGTCGGAGCGGACGCCCATGTGCAGGTTCACCATGCGGACCTGCGTGGCGGTGTAGGTGAGGCCGTTCACCGTGTAGGGGAGCGAGGTCACCTGCGTCGGATTGTTCACCCCGTCCACCAGGTCGTAGGTGATGTCCAGGTCTTCGACGACGCCGGCGAGCGCCTGCGGCGAGTAGTGGTTGAGGACGCGCGTCAGGCGCGGCGTGCCCGGCGTGCTCGTCGCATCGACGTAGTAGGTGTACATGATGAGCCGCGCCGCCGTGAAGCCGCACGGGAACTTGCCGGCCGATCGCAACTTCAACAGCGTGCCGGCCGCGGCGGCGGTCTGGTTGAAGTTGAACCAGTCGTTGGCGGCGAAGAAGACCCTCGTCGCGTCGGTGCTCGTGACGGTCTGCAGCGCCGTCCCGCCCGTGTTGAACCAGATGAGATCGCCGGCCCGCACCGGCGAGATGCCGTTGGCGGGGTCGCCCACCAGCCAGTTGAAGTTGTTGGTCGTCGTCGTGCCGGCGACGGTCATGAACGCGGCGTTGCTCTGGATGGTCGCGTTGTTGGCCGGGATCACGGCCGTTGTCGCGTCGCAGACCTTGAGGTCCCCGAGCAAGGGGTCGATCATCATGAACGTGATCAGGTCCGTCGTGGAGTTGTCCACGGACGGGCCCAGGCCGTATCCGCTGACGATGGCGGTGAGCGTGGTCTGGTTGACGTTGTCGAAGGTGTAGACCGGCCCGCCGGGAGGGCTCGGACGATTGATGGGGGTCGCGCCGGCACCGGAGGGAAGGGGAATCCCGCCGATCGGGACCTTGCGCCCGGCCTGCATCAGATCGCGCACCAGCAGGTTGGCGCCCGTTCGTAGATTCTGGCTGGAATCGGCGATCTGCGTCCCGGCGTCGTTGACCGACATCGCGTCCTTGAACGCCGTCATGGCGCCGCTCAGGATGACCAGCGTGATGGCGGAGCCCGCCATCAGCTCGGTCAAGGTGAACCCATCGTCGCGGGAGATCTTCAGCACCACAGGTTCCTATGAAAAATTCGAGATGTAGGTGGTCAGGGTGTACGCGCGCGTGGCCTTGCCGTCCTTGTAGGTGATCGTGATCGTGATCGTCCGCAAGGTGCAGGGGTCGGGGCCGCCGTTGCCGCAGCCCACCGGCTCGTTGGGGACGTCGCGAATCTTGATTTCGCGTGTGTAGTTCGAGAGCGACGCCGTCGTGTCGTCCGCCGTGCCGATCATCTGATCGACGCCGGGTAGGGTCACGGTTTCGACGGTCGTGTCGTCGGCCGTGTTGACGAGGCCGTCAACGCCCGCGAGCTTCAGCGACTGGGCGCCGTCGAGGAACACGCCGCCATCGGCTCCCGTAGCGCCGTGGAGGTTCTGGATTTGCGTCCACGTCAGCTTGTGCGAGTCGCGTCCGCTGAAGACGCTCTCGATGGCCTGCGCCGCCTTCTGCGTGGCGATGACATCGTTTGGCGAGGTCCCGAGCCGCTGCATCCCGGCGGTCAGTACGGCCGCCGCGCCGAGGAGACCCGCCGTCAGGACGCCCGTGGCCATCACCACTTCGATGAGGGAGAACCCGTGCTCCGTGGAGAGTTGCTTGTGCATGTCGTTTACACCAGGACCCAGGCTTTGGCGTTCCAGCGATAGCCGCGCACGCGGCCCGTCGCGCCGAACACGGTGACGGCCCGAGAGGAGTTCTTGATGAGGGGGCTGGCGACCACGATCGTCCCGTTCAGGGGGCTGCCAGTCTGATCGACGAGCTCGCCGTCGGTCGCGAACTGGATGGTCGCGGCGGCGCCGAAACTCACCGGGGTGGCGATGCCGAACGCATCGGGGGTGTCGGGAAGGCCGGCCACGATGTTGTAGGTGATGCCGCTCTCGAACGTCACGGTGGACAAGAGCGTCGTCCCCGTGACGGCGCCGGCGGCGTTGACGTCCGTCCGGATGACCTGCATCTGATTCGGCGCGATGAACTTCACCTGGATGTAGCGCCGCTGCGAGATGGCGAGCTCGCGGGCGGTGTTCAGCTGGCCCATGACGACACGCATGGCGCCGTCGGCCTTCATCGCCGGGACCGCCTGCGCGATCTGGGCGATGGCGATCGTGCTGAGGACCCCCATGATGCCGACGACGAACAGCATTTCGCGGAGACTGAAGCCCGATTGCCGTGAACGCATGCCGGGAAGGA
>JBEQUD010000337.1:0-2607 GCA_040349235.1 Acidobacteriota bacterium | reverse complement strand
TTCGGCATGTTGGCCACGCGCAGAGCCAGCCGCCTGAAGCACAGACTTGCGGGCGCATCAGGCGCACGGACGACGACAGGCTGCTGGCCGAGGACAGCCTCGCCGACGTGCGGATCGCGCGCGATGAACCCGTAGTCGTTCACGCCGCGCGCGAGGAACTGCTTGACGGCCATCGCCAGCTGCCGGAACACGATCGCAGCCTGGGCAGCGTCGGGCGCCGCGTTCACCACCAGCCCGATGCGGGCATCCGGCCGCGAGGCAACGAGCAACTTGACCATGGCATAGGCATCGACGATGGCGGTCGGCTCGTGGGACGTGACGACGATGATCTCGTCAGCCAGGCCGGCCACGCGGAAGACGTGGTCGTCGATGCCCGGGCCGGTGTCGATGAGGAGGAAGTCGAGGTCGGCCCCCATGGCATCGACGGTCTCGTCGAGACGCGCCCACTGCACCGGGGTGAGGGCGGTCAACGCGCGGACGCCGCTGCCCGCCGAAACGACGCGGATGCCGTGCGGCCCCTCGACGAGCACCTGGGCAAGCGGCAGATCTCCCGAGAGCAACGACCCGACGTGCCGCGGGGGCGTCATGCCGAGCATCACGTCCACGTTCCCGAGGCCGAAATCGGCGTCGAGCACGCCAACACGGCGACCGAGGCGCGCCAGCCACGCGGCGACGTTGACGGTAACGCTCGTCTTGCCGACACCGCCCTTGCCGCTGGTGATGACGACGCGAACCGCGCGCGGACGAGTACGGCCGATTGCACTCATGACACCCTCGCGTGCGCAAACGACGATTCGCGGAGCATGGCCTCGGCCACGAGGGCCGGAGTCGCGCGGTCCAGGTCCTCCGGGACCCGCTGGCCCGCGCACAGGTACGACAGGGGAAGACCGTGCTCCCGCAGCAGGTTCAGGAGGGGCGTGATCGATTCGGCCTCGTCCAGTTTGGTGAGCACCAGACGGGTTGGGTGGGCGTCCGCATACGCATCCAGGATGCGCCTGGCGGAGGCCGGGCTCGTGTCCGCGGCCATGACGAGGTGTGTGCGGACCTGCCGATGCCGGCCAATCAGGCGGAACAGCTCGCGGACGCCTGCATCCCCTGGCGATCGCCCCGCGGTATCGACGAGCAGGGATTGACGCCCCGTGGACAGGGCCTTCTCGAGTTCGTCGGTGGTGCGAGCGACCCGGAACGGCGACCCGATGATGGTCGCGTAGATGCGGAGTTGCTCGACGGCGCCGGCACGGAAGCCGTCCGCCGCGACCATGCCGAGCGTGCGCCCGTTGCCCGCGCGTTCCCGCGCGGCAATCTTGGCGATGGTTGTCGTCTTCCCAACGCCGGGCGGGCCGACAAACACCTCCGCGCGTGCGTAAGTCTCGTCCGCCGCCACCATCGGCGCCAGTTGGTCGGCCAGGGCGCGGGACAGCGCGGATCCGGATAGGCTGCGGCGCGCGCGCTCGGGGATCGCCGCCGCGACCGACTCGGCCAGCGACCGGTCGATGCCACTCGCTACCAGCCGGGCGACGACGCTGTCGGTGATAGGCAGCGCGCGGACGGGCGACGGCTCGACGACCGCCGGGGGTCGGTTGGCCGACACCGGACGGTCAGCCGACGCTGTCAGGAGCACTTCCCGAAGCCCAACCCATCCGCGCCACCCTTCCGCCGGCACGAGATCGGTCGAGAGCACCATGGCCTCCGGGCCCAGCTCCTGGCTGGCGGCCCTGAGGGCGTCCTGCACGCTCGCTCTCCGATATCGCTTTAAGTGCATGGCACCATTCAATCAAGCGTCGCAATCGAGGCCACTTGGAGCTGCGGTGGAATCTCGTTGTGCGACAGAACCCCAAGGTGCGGCAGCACCCTGGCAAACAGCCGCCACATATGCGGTCTGAGTGCTGGTGAACACAAGAGCACGGGTTGTGCCACCGCCTCGGCAAATACCTCGGCGATCCGGCTGGCCAGCCGCTGGGCCTGCGCGGGTTCGAGCGCCAGGACGGTGCCCTGCTCCGTCCGGACGACCGAGGCGAGCAGCCGCTCCTCGAGGGCGGGGGCGATGGCGATGGCCGGCACCTCCCCTTTGGCGTTCTGGTACGGCCGGCAGATGGACCGGCCAATAGCGGCACGGACGGCTTCGGTCACCGCGTCCGGGTCCTTCGACACGGCCGCCGCGTCGGCGATAGCTTCGAGGATCGAGGTCAGGTCGCGGACCGACACCCGTTCGCGCAGGAGCTGCCGCAGGATGCGCTGGACGTCGCCGACCGACGCCAGCTTGGGCACCAGTTCCTCGACGAGCTTCGGCGCCGTCACCGCCACTTTGTCGATGAGCTCCTTCGTTTGCTGGCGGCTGAGCAGTTCCGGCAGGAACGTCCGGATGGTTTCGGAGAGATGGGTGGACAGGGCGGTCGTCGGGTCCACGACGGTAAACCCGGCCGCAGACGCCTTGTCGCGGAGATCCTGTCCGATCCAGACGGCCGGGAGCCCGAACGCCGGCTCGCGCGTCGGGGTTCCTGCGAGCGCCGTATCCGCGGTGCCCGGGTTGATGGCCAGGAGCCGGTCCGCAAACAACTCGCCGCGAGCCACCTCGGTGCCCTTCACGAGAATCGAATAGCCTCGTGG